>JAKAVW010000020.1 GCA_021827445.1 Pseudomonadota bacterium | reverse complement strand
GAAAACCGGGCCAGATGGCCGGATCGTTACGAAAATCCGGCAGCGGCTGCCCCGCCGGTACCGCCGTGGAGGCAATGACCTGGCCATTTGGTGCGATAAGATTCGCGCTGGCGATCTCCGAAGTGGCCTTCTGATAATCCAGCAGGAGCGTCCGGGCGCGGCGGGGATGATGCAGTGCGTCTGCCCGCTGTAATTGCACCCCCAAAAACTGAAGCCCGGAGGCGTGGCCGTCCAGCAGTTTCTGCGCGACGGTCGCGACCATGTCGGATTCCAGCGTCAGACGATACTCACTGTCCTGCTCATAGCGATGCCAGGAGAACCATGCATACCATCCGGAAAAAGCCAATACTCCTACCAACGTCCCCCAAAAGACCAGAAACATGGTCCACCGGTAGGGCGGTATGGTGATGGGGCGGGTGAGAAATGCAGGCATTTTCAGGGTGACTTTCAAATTCAATCGTCCCCGCAAGCCGCTTTGTTGGGAAACATGCGTTGGAACTCCGGTAACGAACGTGGAAACCGCGCGTCGCTTCAGTCAGGCACGTCGCTAACCATGATCGCCTCACGCGGATGCTCAACATACTACCAGTACCGGCTTGGGGAGACAATTGGCTTGGTTAAAAGCGGTAACATTAACATTAGTCAGCGATCTTAAATTTTAGAACCCACAATATATTACTTTTATATAATTTTCTCACATAATTGATGTATTCATCGTGGCGGGAACAATTATTGAAAAATATTGCAGTGCTGTGGTATTTATGAAACTATCCTAGGTGGTTGGTTGACGCTTGACATGAGGGCGGAGAACATAAATGAGCAATATACAGCAGCCAAGAGACTGGTTCCGGATGGCCGGCGGATTGGCCCTGGCCGGATTATTGGCCCACTCCACGGCAGACCGTGCAGCGCAGGCCGCCACCGCAGCGCAGGCATGGCACCAGGGTTGGGTGCGCTGCTGGGGTGTCAATGCCGCGTACAAGAATGATTGTCTGACCGGCACGGCGTCGTGCATCGGCCACGATCCCAAGGCGCATGATCCTGATGCCTATGTGTTGATGCCTGCGGGTGTGTGCAAGGAGATAGGCGGTGGTGCCATCCCTGGTCTGAGTGCTGACTCGGCGCTGCAAACGGTGATGCAAATGACTCCGGAAAAACGGCATAACACGCTGACCGACATATCCATACATAATGCCCGGCTCTATTACCAATCCACGGCGGAGTATTTTTCAGAGGCGGTAAAAGGGGCAAAACAAAGCCACCATTAGCCGCTGCTGTTCATGGATGCAGCGTCGTGGTCTGGGCGGGGATTCACCGGAAATAGAAGGAGTAACGATCATGATGGAACAACCACTCTCTCTCAGATGGGTAAAACGGGCAATGGTGTTTGCACTCACCGGTGGCGCCGGCCTGGTAATTGGTAATGCGGCGCAGGCCACCACGGCGACTCAGGCCTGGCATCAGGGCTGGGTGCGTTGCTGGGGCGTCAATGCGGTACATAAGAACGACTGCCTGACCGCGACGGGCTCTTGCGCTGGAACGGCACCGCAGGCGCACGATCCCAACGCTTATGTCTGGATGCCGGCGGGGGTCTGTACGGAAGTCGGAGGGACGGCTATACCTGGGGCCGCTGCGGCAGCGCATATCAAAAAGATCATGGCGCTTCCGGCCGCCAGGCGGGCCGCCATCAAAGCCGTGCCTATGCTGCGGGAAGCGGAGATCTATAACCGGTCCGCCGCTGAATATTTTGCCGGAGCAGCCAAGTGGATCAAGGAACGTGCGCAGTAAACGATGCCAATGCTCCTGATCGAACGCGTATTGGCATTGGGCTGCGGGTAGCCCAGCATGAGGCGTGGAGGTTACTCCGGCCGTCTGTGGATTTTATTGAAATACATGCCGAAAATTACTTTAACGCGGGGAGCCCTGCCCGTGCAGATCTGGATCTCCTGCGTCAGGACTATGCGGTAAGTATTCATGGAGTAGGGCTTGGCCTTGGTAATGACACATTGGACGACCGGCATGTCCGGTCCCTGCAGGAGCTTGTCGTGCATTCAGAACCTTTCGTGGTTTCTGAACATGTCTGTTGGACGGGGCTTCAGGGGGCGCATTTTAACCACTTGCTCCCCATGCCCTTCACCCGGGAAACGCTGATACGGGTGTCTGATCACATAGAACAAGTGCAAAGCGTCCTCGGTCGCACGATACTCATCGAGCCCATTGCCGCTTATCTGCGCTATAAAGAGGACCAGATCAACGAGGCCGATCTGCTGAATGCCCTGGTGGATCGCACCGGTTGCGGGATACTCCTGGATGTCACCAATCTCTATGTCAACAGCAGAAATCATGGCGAGGATCCGCAAATTTTCCTGGATACAATCCGTTTCTCGGCGGTGGAGGAAATCCATTTGGCCGGATGCCACCTCAACCAATTCCGGGACGGTAGTGTCTGGATTGACAGCCATGACCGCTCCGTCTCAGACGATGTCTGGGCGCTGTATCGTCGCATTCTGGACCGCGCGGGACCCCGTCCCACCCTCATCGAGCGGGATGCCAATCTTCCGGCGCTCCAGCAGTTGGTCGATGAGGCGCAACGTGCCCGGTTATTCATGCAGGAAGGCCCCTCGTGTCGCTAAAGCTATCGCAGGAACAGTTTGCGCGCGCCCTGACACAGTCCGATTTTTCAGGAGCATCGTCCTGGGTCCGCGATGACGCTCTGGCCGCCGAGCGTCATCTGTGGATTTACCACAATCAGGTCCATCTCGCGTGGCGCGATGCACTCGAGACAACCTATCCCGCAGTGGGCGCGTTGGTGGGCATTCGCTATTTTCGGAGCCTGGCCTTGCGTTATGGCCGATGTCATCCATCATCCAGTGGTAATCTGCAAGAGTATGGTGAAGAGCTGCCACGCTTTCTGGAAAGCCGTCCGGAGATCGGTCAATATCCTTATCTGGCAGATGTCGCGCGATTGGAGTGGGCACGGGGTGTTGCCCTGTCGAGCGCTAAGGAAGACACGGCGTTGCCAGCCGCTCTGGGCGGGATCGGTTTGGAACAGTGGCCGGATTTGCGGATCCGGTTCGCACCGTCGCTGCAACTGCTGATTTCCGCCTATCCCGTCGCAAAGCTCTGGGTCGCCGCTCAGGGGACTCCCGAGGAAAAACTGGATGCCAAATCGGCCTTGACGCATGGTGAGGCCGCGGCAGTGGCCATTTATCGGGATCAGCACCAGGTAACTGTTGAAACCATATCGCCCGTTCTGTGGCGCTGGCTTTTTGCCTTGCGGGAAAAGGCGGTGCTTTCCGAGGCGGTGGATGTTGCTGTGCAAGTCGGATCGCTCGTCAACGAATCATTCGATTTGCAAAGCGCGATGGATTGGGCGTTTACTCGAGGTCTGATTACAGGGATTCAAGTCGCGGCCTGATGGGGTACTCTTTGTCATTTTATCCTTTGGCGCCCGCGCCATTTTATGTGCAGTTCCGTCTGATATTAATGGGAGAAAGCAAGTGAAACCTGAAAATGTATATATAGGGCGTAGAGATGCGATGAAACGTACGCTACTGGGGGTTGGTATCGGCGCGGTGGCCCTGGGGGTCAGTTCGACCGGATTGGCCGCCACGATGCGTGGCGCGGCTGCTCCGCTTTTGGTCGGCGGCGCGACCACCCTCCAGGATCTCAGCGATCGTTTGGCCGCAGCCCCCCGGCGACGTGACTTCAAGACGGTGCCGATGATCCTGACCAGCCCTGACCAATGGGATAGCGAGGCCCTCGATGAGGTGTTGCGCTATTCCGGTGGACCGAAACAGGTGTGGGACAATACGGCCTTGGAGAGCCCCTGGCTGAATCTCATGCGCAATGCCATGAACACCCAGATCTGGTCATTCCGGCATCCCAATTTCCTGGCGGTGTCCGCGACCCATGGCAGCGCGCATCTCGCACTGTACGACGACTATATCTGGGAGAAGTACCGCTTTGCTAAACTGACCAAGGGCAAACAGAAGACCAATGCCTTCATCCTGGAGCCTGCAGACGCCCAGGCAAATCCCGTGGACTTCAATGATCCCGATGGCGTTTTTTCTCCCCATGACAACAGTATCGTTGTCCTGCAGAAACGTGGTGCCGTCTTTCTGGCCTGTCACAATGAGGTTTGGGAGTTGACTATGGGTCTCCACGCCAAAGGCGATAATCCCGACCATCTCACGCATTCGCAGATGGCGGCAGAGTTCACCAACCACCTTATTCCCGGCGTCATTCTCACGCCTGGCATTGTCGGTACGTTGCCGGAACTCGAACTGGCGGGGTTCCAGTACGCGAAATAACACCACCTTCCGATTTCGGCGGTATCAAAAAAGGTTCTTGATGGTATTCAAGAGCTTGTCGCCAAGATCCATTCCTGCGCCACTTTCTGCAGAAGCGGTAGGTGCAGCAATGGGTGGGTAGCCCGCCAGATAATCACTGACGCCAATGACATCACTCCCGCCGCTGATGGTGGGTCCGGTCACGGAAGGTGGCCGGAAGAAGCCGGTAGCAGGGCTGCCCGCCATGGCGGTCCGCATGAAGTGAATCCAGATGGGCAGTGCCTCACGTGCCCCCGCAGCCCAGCGACCCATGGTGCGGTTGTCATCGTAACCCACCCAGACACTGGTGGTGATATGCGGGCTAAACCCGTTAAACCAGGCATTATTTTCGTGATTGGTCGTGCCGGTTTTGCCCGCAATGTCATTGCGCCCCAGGCTCTGGGCCGCGACGCCGGTCCCGATCTTGATCACCTGCTGCATCATCTCGGTCAGCAAATAGGCAACACCCGGCGGAATGGCGGTTTGTTGCGCGGGTGGTACATAACCCATGGGACAGTTGAGCAGGGAGATTTGCGTGCCGCGACTATTCACGATTTTGGTGATGAGATAGGGATTGGGCAGAAAGCCGCCGCTGGAGAAGACCGCATAGGCGCGGGCCAACTGTAAGGGACTGTAATCTCCCGCGCCGAGCACCATGGAAGGTACTTGCGGTACCTGACTGGCCGGAAAACCAAAGCGTTGCACATACTGCGCTGCATAAGGGATGCCGATGTCCATGAGAATGCGAACACTGGGTACGTTATGAGAGTAAGCCAGGTTCGACCACACCGGGATCGGGGTATTGGAGAACTGGTTGCTGTAGTTGGTCGGCGCATAGACCTGTCCTGTCGGCAGGGTGATGGACAGGGGAGTATCCGGAATCGGCGTCTGTGGCGTCATATAGCTGTTCCTGCCTGATGCCAGCAGCGCTGGCGCATCCATGGCAGCGGCGTAGACAAAGGGCTTGAAGCCGGAGCCCGGTTGCCGGTAGGCAAAAACGGCGCGGTCAAAATGGCTGAGTTCATAGCTGAAGCCACCCACCAGGGCGTGGATAGCCCCGGTGCGGCTGTCCAAACTTACCAGAGCACGTTGTACATGGGGGATCTGTGAGAGTTGCCAGCCGCCATTTTTGCCCGCGGAGGACCAGACATTGGCACCCCATTCCTGACCTGCCCCCGCCGTAACCGAATGTACATAAGGGCGCAGCCAGACCAAGTCACCGCTGTGCAGAACCGCATTCACCAAACGCGGCCTGGGAGCGCCATAACGGGGGCGTGCCCAATTGACGTCGCGCAGGGTCAGGGTGACATTCTTCCTGCCTTCCAGAGCCACCGTGGCGCTTTTGGCGTCGGCACTGACCACGACGCCCCATTTGAGGTTGGCCGGGTCATGGGGCGGCAACGCGTCAGGCCGCTTGCCCGCAAGGGCCGTCTCCAGTGCCCTCCCGCTGAGGCGCGCGATGGGGCCGCGATAGCTTTTGGGGTCCATACTGGAGAGGCCCATGGCGTAATTTTCCAGGCCCACGGCCACCGCCTGATTGGCTGCCTCCTGATCCCGTGGGAGGATGGTGGTGTATACCTTGAGCCCGGAACGGTAGGTGAAATCGCTGCCAAATTGCTGGGTGAGCCAGTTGGCGATCCAGTCGGTGACATAGGGGGCGCCATGGCTGGCCGCCGCATGATAGCGCGACAGAATGGGTTCGGCGTTGGCCTTTGCCTCTTCGGCTTTAGAAATGTAACCGCGATTTTCCAGACGCTTGAGTACATAAGCCCGCCGTCTTTTGGCGAGATCGGGATTGACCACGGGGTTCAACACGGACGGTGCCGGGGGGAGTCCCGCAATAGTGGCCATCTCTCCCAGGGTAAGATGACTGACGCCTTTTCCGAAGTAGGTTCGGGCTGCTGCCTGCACGCCGTAGGCACCTTGTCCGAGATAAATCTTGTTCAGATAAAGCTCAAGAATCTGTCGATGGGTAAAGTGGTCGGCGAGCTTATAGGCCAGCAGGATTTCCGCGATCTTACGGGAGATGGTTTTTTGCGGGGTCAGGTAAAAGTTGCGGGCTACCTGCTCGGGGATGGTGCTGGCACCCTGCACCGGCGCCATGTGAATTAAATCAACGAGCGCGGCACGGAGGATCCCCGGATAGCTGACCGGATAATACAGCGGGTTGTTGCTGAAGAAGCGTGCATTTTCTGCGGAGATGAAAGCCTCCTGCAACGTGACCGGAATCTGATCCAGGGGCAGGGCATAGCGCATCTGTGGACCCACTTCCTGCAGCAGCGTGCCATTGGCGGCGTAAATCCGCAGAGGTTCGTCAGGATGCCATTCACTGAGTTCATGAACGGGAGGCAGGGTCTGCCAGATGCGATAGACGTAAATGCTGATGCCGATCCCGATATTAATCAGGATCAACAGGATGATCAGTACAATCCAGCGGCCATAGTGGTGGCGCTTGGGCTGCTTAGCGCGCACACCAGGGGTCTTAGCTTGAGCCATGCCGTTTCTTTCCGTATTTTAAGAGTATTTCGCAAAATGCAGGCTGACATGCACCTTGCGAAATACGTCTGTTCCGGCTTTTGCATTGCGACGCAGCCGATGGCGCAATACTATACCACCATGAATCTCAAGAGTCGCTTCGCGCCCAGCCCCACCGGTTACCTGCACCTTGGCAACGCCCGCACCGCCCTTTTTGCCTGGCTGGCGGCGCGTAGCGTGGGTGGTGCATTCATTTTACGCCTGGAAGATACAGATCAGGATCGCTCCCCCGAGATCTACGAGCAGGCCTTGTTGGAAGACCTGCAATGGTTCGGCCTTGACTGGGACGAAGGCCCGGACCGGGGCGGCGATCACGGCCCTTACCGGCAGATGGAACGTCTGGCCCTCTATGATGCGTACTATGCCCGCTTACAGGCGACCGGACAGGCTTACCCCTGCTATTGCAGCGCCGATGATCTGGCCGCCGAGCGCGCCGTGCAGCGCTCGGCGGGGAAAGCACCACGTTATGGGGGACGCTGTCGGCATCTCAGCGCCGAGGCGCGGGCCGAGCGAGAGGCGGCGGGCATGCGACCCACGCTGCGCTTCCATATTCCCGACCAAGGCATCCTCAGCGTGCCCGATCTGGTTTGGGGCGAGCGTCAGTATGCGTTGGCTGATCTGGGGGACTTTGTCATCCGCCGCAGTGACGGCAGTCCGGCATTTTTCTTTGCCAATGCCGTCGACGATGCGCTGATGGGGGTGACTCTGGTTCTGCGCGGTGAGGACCATCTCACCAATACCCCCCGGCAAATCCTGATCATGCAGGCGCTGGGTTTGCCGGTGCCGGACTACGGCCACCTGCCCTTATTGCTGGGTACCGACGGTCAGCCCCTGTCCAAGCGCCACGGGGCCACCAGCCTGCGCGATCTGCAGCATCACGGCTATTTGCCAGCGGCGGTACGCAACTACTTGGCGCGCCTTGGTCACCACTACACCGCGACGGATTTTCTGGACAATACGGCGTTGGCCCAGGGTTTTGCGCTGACCCAGATCAGCAAGGCACCCGGCCATTTTGATGCGGTGCAGTTGCAGCATTGGCAGCACGAAGCGGTACAGTCGCTGGACGATGCCGCCGTCTGGAACTGGTTGGCACCCCATCTGCAGGACAAAGTGCCGACGGGGCGGGAAATGCCTTTTGTCGCCGCGGTGCGCGCCAATACCGTGCTGCCCGCCGATGCCCTGGATTGGGCCGAGCGCTGTTTTGCCACCCCCGCAATGGACGCAGAAGCCGCTGAGGCTATCACCGGTGTTGGTCCTGAATTCTGGTCCGTCGCCCAGACGACGCTGCAGGTCGCAGGTGGCGACTACCGGCTCTGGACCAAGGCCCTGCAGCAAGCAAGCGGGCAGCGCGGTAAGTCGCTGTTCATGCCCCTGCGTGCCGCGCTGACCGGACGCACCCACGGACCGGAATTGGCGGCGCTCCTTCCCCTCATCGGTGCGGCGCGCGCGCTGGATCGCCTGCGCGCCGCTGCCCAATGCTCCTGAACCCTCGTCGAGGCTGAAAAGATGACCACCCTGCCGGTATTGACCCTCTATGATACCCTGCGCCGCGGTAAAACTCCGCTGGAGGTGCTGCGCCCCAATCATGTGGGACTGTATGTCTGCGGGATGACGGTGTACGACTTCTGTCATCTTGGCCACGCCCGGGTCATGGTCACCTTTGACACGGTGGTGCGCTATCTGCGCGAGCGCGGCTACGAGGTGACTTACGTCCGCAATATCACCGATATCGACGACAAAATCATTCGTCGGGCCTGGGAGCGTGGCGAATCGATCCAGTCGCTCACGGCGCGTTTCATCGACGCCATGCACGAAGATGAGGCGGCGTTGCTCTGCCAGCGCCCTGATCTGGAACCGCGGGCGACGGAGCATGTGGGCGCCATGCAATACCTCATCAGCACACTGATTGCTAAAGGACACGCCTACGCCGCAGCCAATGGGGATGTGTACTACGCGGTGCGTAGCTTCCCGGAGTATGGGCGCCTGTCTGGCAAATCCGTTGACGAACTGACGGCGGGCGCGCGGGTGGATATTGGCGAAGACAAACGCGATCCTCTGGACTTTGTCCTGTGGAAGGCGGTTAAGCCCGGCGAGCCGTCCTGGCCCTCCCCTTGGGGTGAGGGGCGGCCGGGCTGGCATATCGAGTGTTCGGCGATGTCCGCAGCTGCCGTGGGTTGTGTTTTTGATATTCATGGCGGCGGTGCGGACCTGCAGTTCCCCCATCACGAGAATGAGATTGCCCAGTCACAGGGCGCGGGCTGTGCTTTTGCCCATTACTGGATGCACAACGGCTTTGTCCGCATCAACGACGAGAAAATGTCCAAGTCGCTGAATAATTTTTTCACGGTACGGGAACTTTTGCCCCGCTATTCGGGCGAGGTGCTGCGCTTTTTCATTCTGTCCAGCCATTATCGCAGCCCGCTGAACTATGGGGAAGAGGCGCTGGAGCAGGCCAGGGCGGGTATCACCCGACTCTATACTGCCCTGCGCGGGGTGCCTGGGCGCAAGATCGTGGCGGAGTTGGGTACCGAGTGGCGGGAGCGTTTTCATAGCGCCATGAGTGATGACTTCCATACGCCAGCGGCTCTGGCCGTGCTCTTTGACCTGACCCGCGAGATTAATCGCCTGCGGGATGAGGGCAGCGAAGTTGCTGCACCGCTGGCTGCTTTATTGCGCGAACTGGCGGGCGTGCTGGGTTTGCTGCAACAAGAGGCAGAGGCTTTTCTCCGTGGCGATGAGACGAATACCCACTGGATTGAGGAGCGTATCGCCGCGCGCGCCGCGGCGCGACAGGCCCGCGATTTTGCCGGTGCCGATGGGATCCGGCGGGAATTGGCAGCCGCCGGAGTCATCCTCGAAGATGGTCCCGGAGGCACGACATGGCGGCGGGAATGAGGGCACTACCGCCCCGCCCGATCCGGGCACTGAATTAGTTCTCAGTTTTCGTCCAGCGGGAAAGACTGCTGTTCGGCTTCATCGGGAACGGCAATCGGCACGGCTTTCTGATGTTCTGTCGCCGCCACAGCCAGTAAGTCGCCCTGCACGGGCTCTTGTTGCGCTGTGATCGGTATGAATTCCTGCATTGCCTTGTTGACCGGTTCCTGAACGGGCTCGTGCTCTGGTGCGGGCTGATTTTTTGCCTTCTGCACCAGTTGCCGTCCGGTATCGTGGGGGGGCTCCGGTATCGGCTCACTGTCGCTGAGCTGTTCTGTGACTGGGGCCTGTATCGTCGCTGGGACCAGCATCCGATGCCAGTCGGTGGCGGCAGGTACGGTGCCGGGGTAGACCAGTTCTTCCGGAACGTGTGGATCTTCGTCAGCACCCGGCAACAGCGTGTTATTCTGATCTGGAACGTGCGCTTCCTCATGGGACTCTCCGGGACCCGGAGCGGAGGGCTCTGCGCCATTTTCTACGCCCTGGGTGGAGCGTCGGGCACGCGCACGGCGTCCACCACGGCGCCGGCGCCGACTGTTGCGGTCTTCGCTGCCGGCTTCTTGGGCATCAGTGCTCGTCTCGCTGGCCTGCTCCATACCCGCGGGCAGCTCAGCGCCGCTGGTCTCCGCCAGGAACGTTGCCGCGTCAACCGGTACATAGCGGGATACCAGCGCCCGCACCAGTCTGGCCAGAATACCTTCTTCCGGCGGAACGACTTTAGCAGGCGCTTTGGCCTTCGGGCTGCTGGGCGCTGGTGGTGTGCGCAAAGGGGGTAATATGTCCGGCGGCGGTGGCGCGGTCAACGGGCTCAACGCCGCTGATTCATTGGTCGGGCGGCTGGGGCGTGCGGGCAGTGTGTTGTTGTCACTACTGACCATTGGTGCTGGCCGGGCGCTGCTCCCCTCCACGCGGGTCCGCTGGATCTGATAATGGGGCGTGACCATATCCGGCGTGGGGATGATCAGGATGCGAGTGTCGGTCTTGGCTTCCAGTTCCAGAATCGGGCGGCGTTTTTCGTTGAGCAGATACACGGCCACATCCACCGGCACCTGACACTCTACCTCGGCGGCACCGGCTTTCATGCATTCTTCATACAGCAGGCGCAGAACGTGCATGCTGGTGGCTTCACAACCGCGAATCTGACCGGTACCGTTACAGCGCGGGCAGGGCTCAGAGGAGGCTTCTTCGAGACTCGCGCCGAGACGCTGCCGGGACATTTCCATGAGACCAAAGCGGGAGATTCGCCCCAACTGCACCCTGGCCCGATCCAGCTTGAGGGCTTCCTTGAGATTGTTCTCCACTTCGCGCTGGTGCTTGGGGGATTCCATATCGATGAAGTCGACCACGATGAGCCCGCCCAGATCACGCAGGCGAATCTGCCGGGCGATCTCCTCAGCGGCTTCCAGATTGGTCTGGAAAGCGGTCTCCGCAATATCCTGACCCTTAGTGGCGCGGCCCGAGTTCACATCGACGGCCACCAGCGCCTCGGTATGGTCGATGACGATGGCGCCCCCCGACTCCAGGCGCACTTCGCGACTGAAGGCCGATTCAATCTGCTGTTCAATCTGGTAGCGGGAGAAGAGGGGCACGTCGTTGTCGTAATGCTTCAGGCGATGCACCATCTTCGGCATCATGGAGCCCATGAATTGCACCGCAGCGTTGTAGGCCCCTTCCTCGTCGATCAACACCTCCCCGAAATCTTCGGAGAAATGATCGCGCAGGGCGCGGACCACGACGTTACCCTCCTGATAGATCAGGAAGGGGGCGGTACGCGGTGCCGCTGTATCGACGATGGCCTGCCAGATTTGTTTGAGATATTCGAGATCGCGCTGCAAGGCCTCCAGTTCCTGACCAATCCCCGCCGTGCGGGCGATGACCCCCATGTTTTCGGGGATGTCCAGGAGTTGCAGGTGCTGGCGGATCTGGGTGCGGTCGTCGCCCTCGATGCGCCGGGATACGCCGCCGGCACGCGGGTTATTGGGCATGAGCACCAGGTAACGTCCGGCCAGGCTGACGAAGGTGGTGAGTGCCGCGCCTTTGCTGGAGCGTTCTTCCTTGTCTACCTGAACAATGACTTCCTGGCCTTCCCGCACCAGATCCTGAATGCGTTTGCGACCTGGTTCTTGCTGCAGGAAATATTCCCGGGCGATTTCTTTCAGGGGCAGAAAACCGTGCCGTTCGGCGCCGTAGTCCACAAAGGCGGCTTCGAGACTAGGTTCGACGCGGGTGATGCGGCCCTTGTAAATATTGCTTTTTTTCTGTTCCCGGTAGGCGCGTTCAATGTCCAGATCGAGGAGTTTTTGACCATCTACCAAAGCCACCCGCAACTCCTCTGCGTGGGTAGCATTAATCAACATCCGTTTCATAAGTTCTTCTTTCTCCGGCGCTCAACCCGCAAACCCGGAAGGGTCCGTCAGGGAGCGCAGCGTTTGTAATTGGGACCGGCGGGGGTTACCCGGCGATGCTAAAATTGGGGCCGCGCTCCGAAAAGCGCAGCATCCCAAGTCGAAATATAAGCCATAAAAGAATAGAATCGCAAATGAAAAGCGCAGGGGCAGGGTAAACATGGCAGAAAACGGGGTGCGGCAATGGCTGGTAAGCGATGCGGAAGCAGGGCAAAGGCTGGATAATTTCCTCCTGCGGGTGATGAAAGGCGTGCCGCGCTCCCACATCTACAAAATCCTGCGCAGTGGTGAAGTACGGGTGAATAAGGGACGGGCGCGGCCGCACTACCATCTGGCTGAGGGCGACGTACTGCGTTTGCCGCCGGTGCGGATGGCGGAGCCCAGTGATCCTGCCGTACTGCCCACCTACCTGCAGGGTCAGTTGGAAGCCGCTGTCCGATACGAAGATGCCCATCTGCTGGTGCTGGACAAGCCCAGCGGGCTGGCCGTGCATGGTGGTTCGGGCCTGAGCTGGGGTGTCATTGAAGCGTTGCGCCAGTTGCGGCCTGATGCCCGTGAACTGGAACTGGTGCATCGCCTGGACCGCGACACCTCCGGTTGTCTGATACTGAGTAAAAAACGTTCGGCGCTGCGCGCCCTCCACGAAGCCTTGCGAGAAGGCCTCATGGAGAAGCGTTACCTGACGCTGGCGGCCGGTGACTGGCAGGGGAAGGCGCGTTCCGTGCGGCTGGCCCTGCGCAAGAACACCCTACAGTCCGGCGAGCGCATGGTGCGGATAGACCCTGTGGGGGGCAAGGCCGCACATACGCGTTTTCTGCCACTGGAGCATTTTCCGGGTGCGGTGTTGCTGCAGGCGGATCTCGATACCGGGCGCACGCACCAGATTCGCGTCCACCTGCAAGCTGTCGGGCATTCAGTGGCGGGCGACGAGAAATACGGCGATGCGGCCTTCAACCAGCGTCTGCGGTCTCTGGGCCTGCGGCGACTTTTTCTGCACGCCGCACTGATCGCTTTCAGTCACCCGCAGGACGGTCGGCCCATGCGCATCGAGGCCCCGCTGCCGGCTGATCTGCAAGCCATTCTGAGCCAATTGCGTAAGGAGTCTGCCGGATGATTCTGCCCCCTGATGATTGCCGACTGATCATTTTCGATTGGGACGGTACCCTCATGGATAGCATCTCTACCATCTGCGGCTGTCTGGCCCATGCTTTTGCCTATGCAGGACTGGCGGATCGTGGTGAACTGCAGTATCAGGAAATCATCGGATTGGGGCTGGAAGACGCCCTGGCGGCCCTCGCCCCCGATGCTGATAAGCCTACCCGGGAACGGATTCTGAGGGGTTACCGGGAGTGTTTTTTCGGCACGCCGGTCCGCGAAATGCCCCTCTTTCCGGGGGTGGAAGACACGCTGGTGCAACTTGCCGATGCCGGCTATGAAATCGCCGTGGCCACCGGCAAGGCCCGCCGCGGCCTGGATCGGGTGCTGGGCGAGCACCCCCGTCTCGCCGCCTGCATCAGCGCCAGTCGTTGTGCCGATGAAAGCCGCTCCAAACCTGATCCCCTGATGCTCCGCGAACTGCTGAAGCACTACAACTTGCCATCTGCCGCCGCCATCATGGTGGGCGACACCGTGCATGACATGGAAATGGCCGTGGCCGCCGGGGTCTTGCCGGTGGGTGTGCTTTGCGGCGTACACAGCGCGGAACGCCTGGGTGTCAGCGGTGCTGCGGCTTGTTTTGCCGACCCCACCGCGCTGGCAGGGTGGCTCATCCCCGCGCGCGCCGCCGCGCTCTAATATTTTTTTGCGGGACTCAGCCCCATTTGGGGTTTAATGTACGCCCGCGAGGGCGTGCCATTTGCAGGGTGAAAGTCCCTGTCGGAGTTGGCCACAGCTCCGTAGCTGAAGGTAACTGCGTCGTCGTGAGGCGGGGTGGGGAGTAACCGGAAGCGAACTGTCGGTCCGTAGGATGACGAACCTGTTTCGGCGGGGTATTGTGGCGAGCCTGCACTAAAGTGGCGAAGCCTGGAATTAACGCAGCACGCTGTAGTGGCGGATAAAGCGATGCTATGGCGTATAACGTGGTTGAGGACGGAACGATGGGAAAGTGGCACGTAGCAAGCGGGGATACCTGCCTGCGGGGTGAACACGGGCAGGAGTCAGAGTCCCAATAGTACCGGACACGGAGCAGTAGCCTGTAACGTGGAGAAGTGCGTCAGAGCAAAAGGCGCATTAGGGAAGTGGGGCAGGAAAGTTGATAGCCAAAGGCCAGAGAGAGCATCGTCAGTGTTGGAAACGACTAAACAAGATGCAAGCGCGCTGGGAAGCTGCATGCAGCGGAAATTCGTGCCAGCTTCACTGGAAGCAACACTTCGCCGCTAACCCCCTGCGCTCGGACCTCTATAACATCTCCCGGTAAACCGCAAGATACGCCGCTCAGCTACCGCTTACGAGGGGACGGCAATCGCCGTTCCCTACCCCTATCCTAAAAAAAGGCGCTTGCCTGAGCGTGAGAAAGACAGTATCTATTTATTGTTCACGCAAATACTGACGGACCTTGGCCACCGTTCCGCGAAGACCATACTGGCGATATGCGGACCGCAGGCGTAGCCACATGACCGGATTCAGGGAAGCCTGATAAATAATTTTCATTATATGCGCTCTCGGTAGACGCTGCGCCGAGTCCATTCCGCCGGTCTGACGAATAAGATGCAGGCAGATGGCATAAGCGGCCGCCACACCCATACCTTGAGGGTTGTGTTTGAGATAAGGGCGCACACTGCGTGCGTGATCTGCCCAGATGTCACCGCGGCGCAACATACTTTGCGCGGATACGCGATACCAGAAAAGCGGTTCCACGACGATCTCTATTTGATACCCCGTCAATGCTGCGTGGGCAAAAAGTTCCCAGTCATCGTGCCCAACGCCGTAATCTTCCGTAAATCCGCCGAGGGCATCGAAAACCGATTTTTTCCACAATGCGTTAGCATCGCCAAAGGTATTGCGAAAAAGCCCGGGTCCGGGACTTCCCCCTAGTGGCAACCAGAGGTGACGCTCGGCTTCATGCAAGGGGCTATCACCCGTAAAAAGTGCTGAAGGGGTCGTAAGGACATCCGCGTTGGTATTTATTGCAACATGGGTAAATGTTTCGAGTTCATGGGGCATGGCAATATTATCGTCATCCATGAACATGAGATAGTCACCACGAGCTGCTTGGGCAGCCCGATTGCGCGCGGCGCCCAGATAACGATTGGGCTGGCGGATGATTTGCCAGTCACGGGCCGAGAATTCATCCTGTAGTGCATTTAGATAGGCTATGGCATTTGTGCTTTGGCTGCCATCATCAACGAGCACAACTTCAAAGGGCGGTTGAGTTTGGTTACGCAACGAGTCCAGGGCCATAGACAAGAACTCAGGGCGTTCATGATGCACCAGACAGACGGAAATGCGAGGTGATTTGTGTGCTGCTTCGATGTGCGGAACCCACTTTGCAGGTGAGTTTACTGTAGACGTCAAAAAGTTCGTCCATAACTGTGCGATTTCAGTTTGGCCAACCCTTGGCCGAGGGACCTGCCTGTGTTTTTCTGTCAAGGTCGCGGTAAGCATTATACTAAGGGCTGCAGGATTGGGATCAAAGAGACAGGAAGCCCTATCATCTGGGTGAATGAGTTCGGGGATACCCCCTACCCGGCTTGCGCAAAAGCGGATCTGTCGTTCCAGACATTCCAGCACGGTATATGGTGAGTTTTCTACAAGCGAGGGAATGATAACCAGAATGTCCTCTTGTGCCAAGAATTCCAGCGCCTGTTCGCGATTGTAGTTTCCAATAATGCTGGTAGGTATGCCCCAGGACGATGAATGATCCTGTATATATTTACGCGAATCAAAACCATTCAGGTCCACAATCTTCCCAAGAAAAACCACTTCCACTAAAATGGCATGCAGCGCAGGGTCAAGGCGGTCAACTGCGTCGCAAAACAGTTTTAATCCTTTGCGGATTTCCAGGCGACCAAAAAAAACGAGTTTTCTTGGCCGTTCCGAGTGAACTTTTGTAGAGATTGACGAGACTTCTGAAGAGAATTTCATCAGGTTGAAAATGACCCTGTGATTTTCCGGGATGATCCACTGGTGCTCGCGCATCCAGTCTAACAGGTAACGGCTTGGACTGACCACATGATCGGCCAAACGCACGGATTCTCTTTCCATGAAATCCCGGTCGATAAATTCCGGAAAGTCAGGTAAAGACCGGTTGCCTTCCAATGCCCAGGATTCGGGACTATGTGTGTTGATGACAAATGGAAGCTCTTGGTGTGACAAGCCCTGATGTTTCGCAAGCAGTGCGTAATACCCTAATCCCATCCATTCAGGCAGGATGGCAAGATGATATTCCCGAGAATGAATCTGTAACCATTTATGAACGCGCCAGGACCTTGCGCGATATATGCCGCCCTCTATGCGTTGGCTTGGATAATTTTCGTCAAGGGGAATCAATTGAATACCATGGGTGGCATAGTGTTCCATCCAGAACCGCATAGACTGACTTTCTGAGTGTTGCCCGATGGCGTAGAGTACCGTAACCTTACCGCCACAGCGCCGGATTTGATGCGCCAGTGCAGTAAATGCGGTACCGATACCGCCATTTCGGATGGGGCCGTGAATATCTGGTGTAACCAGCAGAAAGTTTTTGCCTTCAAGTGTATCGGTATTGCTATCTGCCATGTAGCCGGGAACCGGCGCCGAGGCTGCCTCTTCATTGGTTTTTGCTGTTGGAATCTGCCCATCTTGTGTGTAGTTTGAACGCAGGGGTTGTTCATCCGCTGGTATGGCCTGGCTTGTCTCAGATGGGTTGATGGCTGTGGATGTTTTTACCGATCGCGGTAATGGATTGATCTTTCTAAGTGGCTTGGTGATACGCCATGATCTGGAATGAATGATGGAATTGAGCGTTGTTTTCGATTGGTGCAACTCTTCCTCACGACTTTTTCTGAGGCCTTCTTCAGTTTTGGCCCAGCGTCTGAGGTCGTCCTGCTCGGATTTTAACCACTGTAAACCACGCTCTTTTTCGTGTAGGGACCTTAGTGCCTTTTCCATCTCATCATTGAGCGCGATAACATAGGCATGGCTGCTCTCAAGCTTTTGTGAAATCAAGTCGAAATCATCGGCGCCAGAATGTATCGAACCTTCCCGCGTAAGCAAATAAAATAAGCGTTCCGCAATGTTGTAAAGATCCTGCGGGAACAGTTCTGGGTCGTGAACGGTGTGATGATAGAGGCCGGCATCAAGAAACCTGGTGACGCTGGCTTGACGGTCCAGATCATTCCAAGGCAAATCGAGACCCAACCCATCTGATACGTCTTTGATGGTGGTTGCCCAAGCGCGCATGAATTCCGCATAGTCGACAACGGCGCGCGGCGAATCACGACTATAGCGTTCCGCGTCGAGGGTATAGCGTATCCAAAGTGCCAAGGCATGCGAAGGACTCAGATGGTCCCGTTTTATGAGTGATGCGGCCACTTCGGAAGGGTGGCGCACGGTGAGAATGACGCGCTGCGACACCCTCAGTTGATTCCACAAAGGGAATAGGCGGCTCATGCGTGGGTCTTTGATTGCCCAGAGAAAGCTATTAGCAAACTCACTGGCTATAATATCGTGAATTTCTTGACGGGCAATCTGCGTTGCTTTGTGGTTTTGCCAGTCGGCTGGTAGAGGACGTATGTCGTGCCAGTCGCTTCCCAATTCCTGCAGCAGACGGTGATGAATCTGCCAAATAGCATCATGCTCAAAAAACCCTTTTGGGTTATCTTCCCTAGATGGAACAAGCTTCGCGCCGAGATCGACACCCAGTAGTGACAGAGTACCCGTCAACGCGGACGTACCACTGCGGTGCATACCCAGGATATGGATGGCGATTTGAGGTTTGGTCATGGCTAATAGATCAAATATTACCTATCAGTGTTTATAATGGTTTTAAGAATGTTTTGAATGTCCCTTTGCCAACCCTAACCGGCGTGTCAGTCTATCATTTTCCGCCAACTGCCGTAAGCCTTGGGCGATGCTTTCTACCGACAGGGGGCACCGTACAGGGCGGCATAGCCGCAGACTTCGGTGGGTGCGCTTCGGGATAAGGTATTCTGTGCCCGCTTCCAGTGGACCAGCAAAACGGTGGTCAGCGGTTTTTCCGGGTCCATGTCCATGCATGCCTGATGATGGTTTCCAGGTTGGGATAGCGTGGTGTCCAGTCCAGAATCCGGATCGCGTCCGATGCATCAGCGATCAATCGGGCGGGGTCCCCTGGGCGACGGGGAGCGATTTCTGCGGGAATGGCGCAACCCGTGATCTTGCGTGCCGTCGCCAATAATTCCGTCACTGAAAAGCCTGCGCCGTTGCCCAAGTTCCAGGCGCGACTCATACCGCCATTCTTCAAATGGTGCAAAGCCAGTAGATGCGCCGCACAGAGGTCTTCCACATGAACGTAGTCGCGGATGCAGGTACCATCTGGTGTGGGATAGTCGTTGCCATAGAGGGAAATTGCCGGGCGCAGGCCCACTGCGGTTTGCAGGACCAGAGGGATGAGATGCGTTTCCGGATCGTGACGTTCCCCCAGTTCACCGTCAGGATCAGCACCGGCCGCGTTAAAATAACGCAGTGCCGCCCAACGTAGGCCATAAGCCCTTTCGTAATCGGCGAGAATGGTTTCGACCATGCGTTTACTTTCACCATAGGGATTGATGGGTGATAGCGGATGTGTTTCCGGGATGGGGATTTTGTGAGGTTCGCCATAGACCGCAGCGGTGGAAGAGAAAACGATGGGGGGGGTGCCCCAGGCTACAGCGACGTCCAGCAAGTTCAGGCTGCAGGCGACATTGTTCCGGTAGTAGCCAGCCGGATCCCGCAGAGACTGGTTGACCTGACTGAAAGCCCCAAAGTGCAGTACCCCGGAAAAAGTGTATTTTGTAAAAAGGGTTTTCAGAAAGGGCCGGTCAGCGATATCCCCGACTACCAGCGTGCCGTAACGTGCGGCATCAGCAAACCCCGTGCTGCGCTT
>JAKAVW010000360.1 GCA_021827445.1 Pseudomonadota bacterium | reverse complement strand
GACCATTGAACGCACTCGCGCCGGATTGGAGGCCGCCCGCAAGTTCGGGCGGATGCCGGGGAGAAAGCGGGTGATGACGGAGAGCAAGGTAGCATCGGCCAGGAAGCTTTTGGATAACGGCACGCCACGCAGGGAGGTGGCCGAGCACCTCGGAGTCTCCTTGCCGACCCTCTATCGTTGGGTTCCGGGGGCTTCACGCCCTTAAAACGGGCTTTATATTCTAAAGGCAGACGAGCCCCATCGTATTGACAGGCCCTTACAACATGTATACTTTCCTGCTTGTTATTATTACAACAAGGTGAGGTGTATACATGACGACGTGTCACGTTGTCGCTGTCATTGCCGAAAAGGGCGGCGTCGGGAAAACCACCGTTTCCTTATCACTCGCTGTTGCTGCTATGCAAGCGGGATACAAGGTAGCGGTATTTGATCTTGATCCACAGGCAACCGCTGCACAATGGACAGATCGGCGCGAAGCTGAATTCCCTTGGGTAGTAGCAACCCCCTCAATCCGACTAGATGCAGCGCTTGATAATGCCAGAAAGCAGGGTGTTAATTTTGTGGTGATTGACACCCCGCCCCATGCTGGGAGCGATGCAGTAGAGGCCGTTCGTCGCGCAGATATAGTGATTGTGCCAATGGAGCCGCATCTATACACCATCGAAACCCTGCCAAAGTTGGGTGACATACTTAAACTAGCAGGTGATCAACCGGCACTGTTTGTGGTGAGCAAGGCGGCCACGCAAGGCAAAGAAGGCATGGATGCCGCTACATACATCAAAGAAAAAGGATACAACGTATGCCCTGTAACACTGCACCTTCGTGCGGCACATCGCCATGCGGGGAATCTGGGCCTGACCGCTCAGGAATATGAACCAAAGGGCAAGGCGGCAGAGGAGTCACAACAGCTATACATGTATACAATTAAACTTTTAACCGGTAAGGAGTACGCACATGGCAAAGACGAATCCGCTAACACAAGGGCTTAGCAAGCAAAATCATCAAACAGAGGGGGGGCAGGTCAATGCAGGCAATGCAACCAAACCATCATCGACAAGACTGCCGCCGTCGCGTGTTGGCCGGGTACTCATAGGTGGCCACTTTGCCCCGGAGGTCCAAACAGAATTAAAAGTCCTGGCGGCCCAAGAACGAACCAGTGTACAAGCGCTCATTGCTGAGGGGATAAATGCCGTCTTCGCCCGGCGGCACAAATCACAAATTGCCAGGCTTACCCCACAGCAAGGATCTGGTGAAAGGTAATTGATATAAGCGAGAATATCTGCAATGAAAAACTTACCGGCAGCAGAGAAGAAGACGAAGCGAAAGTCCGTTAAACCAATACCAGATGATGCCTTTACTAACAAACAGTTAAGCTTGTTTCAGGGCTTTCTGGCAAATAATGGCGACGAACGTGACGAACTCTCAAACGCAATCGACCTGTGGGACTGTATACCCCGCTATTCAATACCGAGAAAAAATGAAGAAGACCTGCGCATGCCTGGTGGATTTTTACCCATCCGTAAGATTGATTTCAAATATCGCGGGAAAAACTATATAGCACAAATACGGCCTGCACGGATAGATATCAAAGACAAAGACGGAACCCCTACAGGCACTACCATAGAGCATTACCCAAGCGCACGCGAAGAACTAATAGAGCATACATTACGTAAGCTAGCAACAGAACAAAAGGCCGGTTTCTTTGACAGGCCAGACTATCGCAGCGGGGTCGCCTTCACGCTGCATCGCTTACGTTCTGAACTGGCCAAGAATGGTCACGCCATGACATACAAAGGAATTGTAGAAAGCCTTGAAATATTACATTACTCATACCTGGCTATTATTGATGCTGAATCAGACCCCCGCGATCCAAACATGATTTCGCAGCCATACTTCCCAGCGCTTGCGAAGGTCAACTATAAAAAAAGAAAATCGGATCCTGATGCAAAATGGTTTGTACAGTTCCATGGCCTTGTTACTGATAGCATAAATCAGATTACATATAGGCAATTTAACTACCAGCGACTAATGAAATGCAGCTCACAGCTAGCACGCTGGATTATCAGCCAATTAGTCTTAAAGTACACACAAGCTTCAGTGACGAATAGCTTTCAAATAAAATTCAGCACAATAAAGCGCGACAGCGTTTTGCTTAATGGATATTCCCGTGAACGGGACGCGCTGATTGCAGTCGATCAGGCATGGGATGAGGTGAAAAGTCTCGGGGCCATTTCACTGATAGAAAAAGTCGATGAACGCGGGCCGCGTGGAAGGGTAATAGATGTGACCTATACACTTTTCCCCACTGGGGAATTTGCACGAGAACAAAAAGCGGCCAATCGCCGCCGCATCAATGCGATAGAAAACTCGCTCAGCACTCAAGACAATTGACCAGGTGACAGGTTATCCAGCTCGCAGGTGACAGGTTATCCAGCTCGCAGGTGACAGGTTATCCAGCTCGCCGGAAATTTTTCGGCGGGCTATCCAGGTCGCGGCTGACCGAAAGGGCGGGCTATCCAGGTCGCAGGTCGCCAAAAAGACAGGCTATCTAGCTCGCGGGTCGCTGAAAAGTCAGGCTATCCAGGTCGCGGGACATAAATCAGAATAGGATAAAGGCACAAGCATGATGCTTTTACGGTCCCAAAACAGACATAAATCTGTTCATAGCGGGCTATCCAGGTCGCAGGTGTTTTTGTCAATCGTTTGATTGTTATAGACCTTAACAGCACTTTGAAGCCATTATCCTTTTTATCCTTTATCTATCCTTCTTTTATCCGTGGCTACGCGTTGCTGCGCCGCCGTCTCTTGGGGGCTTTGCCCCCGCCGACTCGAACCCGCGCCTCTGGACGCTACGCGCCCGCCTGCGCGTCCCTCCCGGCATCCCCCTGAATTCTAAGGAGCGCCCGCTTGCCGCCTTCGGCGCCGGGCGCAAACCTCCCCGGCGGGGAGCCTGCCGCTCCCCCTGTCCGAGCCTTCGGCTCGCCGGATCGACCCCCTTCGGGGACTACGTCCCCCACTGCCTGCGGCATCGGCTCCCCCTTTATTTTCATTCAACAGAGAAAAGGCATCGAGAAATAGCCCAGAATCGGTTTTTGATGCCTTGAGGGGGTGTAAGCCGGAACCCCAGAAAATTCCGTCACGCCAAATCGAGTCCGGTCCGCACCTGGGCGAGTCTCGACAGCCTGGCGCGCTGGCTCAAGGCCCAGGGTTGCGGGGTGGCCGAGCTGCGGGTGGTGTGAGGTTGTTTTATGGGAATGAGATCGTTGCGCTCCATCGACAGTTGATGGGATTCGCGTTAAGTTATCGAGTGGTAGTACTTAGTGATAACGAGGCAAGCACATGGCAACGTCGATCAAACTCGATGAGGCATTAAAAATCCGGGTGCAGCGCCTGGCCCACCGGCAACA
>JAKAVW010000359.1 GCA_021827445.1 Pseudomonadota bacterium | reverse complement strand
TACGTGAACTCTTCGGCTGCGCTCAAGGCCTTTTGCGGCGTCCACGGCGGCACGGTCTGCACCTCCTCCAATGCCCGCAAAGTGCTCGACTGGTCCTTCCGGCAACGTCCCAAGGCCCTGTTCTTCCCCGATCAGCATCTGGGACGCTGGACCGGACATCAACTGAGTATTCCCCTGCGCGATATGCCGGTCTGGGACCCCAGCCAACCCCTCGGCGGCCTCACGCCCGAGGAAATCCGCCGTGCCAAAATTCTGCTCTGGAAAGGGCACTGCGCCGTCCACCAGATGTTTCAGCCGGCCCATATCGAACGCTGGCGGCACGAGCACCCGCAGGGACAGGTGATCGCCCATCCGGAAGCGTCTTTCGAAGTCTGTCAGCGGTCCGATGCCGTCGGCTCCACGGACTTCATCCTGCGCACGGTCAAGGCTTCGCCACCCGGCAGTGAATGGCTGGTGGGCACTGAAATCAATCTGGTCACCCGCCTCGCCGACGAGGTGCGCGCGGAGGGCAAGACGGTGGAGTTCATGTCGCCTATGGTCTGCATGTGTTCCACCATGTTCCGCATTGATCCGGAGCAACTGGCGCGCTCGCTGGAAAGTCTCCTTGCCGGCCAGGTCGTCAACCGCATTCAGGTAGACCCCGAGACCGCCGCTCTGGCCCGCCTGGCGCTGGAACGTATGCTGGCGGTTTCCTGACGGACACCATGGGGCAACCATCTGCGGCGGCCGATCAGGCAACGGAATGGTCCTTTACCCAGCGTGGCTTGCATACCCTGCTTTACAGCTATACCCGCTTTTATCAGGGGGGTCACTGGGAGCCCAGCAGCGTTCCTGAAACCGGGCCGGCCATCCTCGCCTGCAACCATGTGTCGGTACTGGACCCCCTGCTGCTGGTCGCCAGCAACCAGCGGGTGATTTCCTTTCTGGTGGCTCAGGAATATTACGAAAAGGCCTGGATGCGCCGCCTGCTGGACCAAAGTTACAGCATCCCGGTACGCCGTAACGGTCATGATGTGCGTGCCCTGCTGCAAGCCCGGCGGGTATTGGAAGACGGTCGCGTGCTGGGTATTTTCCCTGAAGGCGGGATCAACCGCGATCAGACCCGGAAAGGGATGGCCTGGCTGGTGCGGGAAAGTGCCGCTCCGGTGGTGCCAGCCCACATCGGTGGCGCCTGCCAGGGCAAATCCGACCTCAGCACCTGGTTGCACCGGCAACGGCCTCTGTTGCGTTATGGCGTGCCCCTGCATTTTCACCGCGATGCCGATGCCGCCGAAGTGCTCGGTGCCACCATGAGCGCTATCGCCACCCTCGCATGACGGCATCCCCGCCTTTGCGGTACCATAGGCGATATTTTGGCAGAAGAATCCAGTGATAGAACAGGGAGTACGTCATGTCCGGGCATAGCAAATGGTCCACCATCAAATTCAAGAAAGCGCTGAAGGACGCCAAGCGCGGCAAGATTTTCACCCGCCTCATCCGCGAAATCACGGTGGCGGCGCGGGCAGGCGGCGGTGATCCGGCCAGTAATTCCCGCTTGCGTCTGGCCCTGGACAAGGCCTACGGGGCCAATATGACCAAAGACACCATCGAGCGGGCAATCAAGCGTGGCACCGGTGAGCTGGAAGGTGTGGATTACGAGGAGGTAACCTACGAAGGCTATGGCCCCGGCGGCATCGCCATTTTGGTCGAGACCATGACCGACAACAAGGTTCGCACCGTCGCCGAGGTGCGTCATATTTTCTCCAAACGCGGTGGCAATATGGGCACCGCAGGCTCGGTGGCCTATTTGTTCAGGAAGCGTGGTCTGATCAGCTTTCCCGGCAATGCCGACGAAGACCGGATTCTCGAAGCGGCACTGGAGGCCGGTGCTGAAGATGTGGTCAACGAGGGCGAGCGTATCGCCGTCTACACCGCCGCAACGGAGTTGCATAGCGTCGCCGTGGCGCTGGAAGCGGCAGGATTGAAGGCAGAAGAAACCGAAATCACCATGATCCCTGAAACAACCATAGAAGTGAGCGGGGAGGATGCGGAAAAGGTGTTACGTCTGATAGACTTCCTCGAAGAGAATGACGACGTGCAGAACGTCTATGCCAACTACGAGATCAGTGACGAGGAAATGGCCCGTCTGGAAGCAGCATCCTGAACCCGGCGGAGCTTTTGGCGGAGTCTGCGGCCATGCTGAATGCCGGAGCGTCGCCTGCATCCCTGCCCAAAGCCGCGGTGCGGATCATCGGTATTGATCCCGGTTCTTTGCGCACCGGCTACGGCATTATTGAGTCCGACGCGTCTGGCCAGCTCCGGCATATCGCCCATGGTTGCCTGAATGTGTCCGGGCAGCCCTTTCTGGAACGCATTGGCGCCATCTATCACGAGCTGAAACAGGTCATCGGCGACACTCAGCCGAATGTGGCGGCCATTGAGCAGGTATTCATGGCGCGCAATGCCGACTCTGCCCTCAAGCTGGGGCAGGCGCGCGGGGCGGCGCTGGTCGCTTTGCTCGAAGCCGGGTTGCCCGTACATGAATACACGGCACTGCAGATCAAAAAAGCCGCCGTCGGTAGTGGCCATGCGGCCAAGGAGCAGGTACAGAGCATGGTCCGCTGGCTCCTCAAACTGAGCGAAAACCCGCAGGCCGATGCTGCCGATGCCCTGGCTTGTGCCATTTGTCATGCCCACCATGCCAGCACCCGGCAACGCTGGCAGCTCGCTGCCAGCCGCTGAACCGCGTCACGACCGAAGGGACCACCCGTCATGATCACCTCGCTTACCGGCACCATCTTGCAGCGGCGTCCGCCTTGGCTCTGGCTCAATGTGCAGGGAGTCGGCTATGAACTGGAGATGCCCCTGTCCGGCTTTTATCAGATGCCCGCCGAAGGTGCAGCGCTGACCGTGCATACCCACCTCACCATTCGCGAAGATGCCCATTTACTCTATGGTTTCATGACGGTAGCGGAACGCGATACGTTTCGCCTGCTGATCCGGGTCAACGGCATCGGTGGCAAGGTGGCGCTGGCCTGCCTTTCCGGCCTGTCTGCGGAGCGGCTCAGTCAGGCCGTGGCCGAGGGTAACACCGCGCAACTCACCGCCATCCCCGGCATCGGCCCGAAAACCGCCGAACGGCTGGTGGTGGAACTGCGCGACAAGATGGGTGGCATCGCGCCGGGACCGGTGGGCAGCACCGCTGGCAGCGACCCCCGTCAGGAAGCCATTGCAGCGCTGCTGACTTTAGGTTATAAGCCTGCGCAGGCGAGCCAGGCCATAGCCGGTCTGGCGGAAGGTCTGGGTTTGGAAGACCTTATCCGTCAGTCGCTGCAAAATTTGTCACGTCATTGATTTCTTGGAACCCACCAGCGCGCCAATGGTCAGACCAGAATGATGGATAGAGGCCCTCTCGACCCCCAAGAAGCCCACAATGATG
>JAKAVW010000358.1 GCA_021827445.1 Pseudomonadota bacterium | reverse complement strand
AGGTAATGTAGGGCATCCCGTCCATACGCCCGACGAAGTGCCCCAAACCATACCCCAGCGCCAGCAGGTAAAGCAGCGGGTCGCCAAAGTTGCCGAGCATGCTCGGCACCAGCAGCTTGCGCCAGACGCCGAAGTTGCGCTGCAAGACGGCCAGCGCACCTGGTCCCGGCAAGACTTCGCCAATCGGCATTATTCGGTCTCCTCCCGCAGATCACGCCCGGTGAGGTGCAGGAATACATCCTCCAGGCTGGCGGGACGCTGCAACCAGCGATAGGCTGGATCCTCCGCGAAGTGCGCCAGCAGCGGGCTCAGATCCGTCCCATAGCAGATCAGGGTGTCGCCCACGCGCTCACTGGCACTCACCCACTGGCGATGCAGGTCCTGCGGATCCGGCAGCGCACCATCCATCCGGCGCAGTTCGACGACGCCCCCCGGGATATAGGTGGCGATCAGGCCGCGCGGACTGTCTTCTGCCAGAATCCGGCCATGGTCGATGATCCCGACCCGGTCTGCCAGACGTTCCGCTTCGTCCATATAGTGTGTGGTCAGCAACAGGGTCGTGCCCTGTCGCCGTAGTTCACGCAGACGCTGCCAGATGAGATGACGGGCCTGGGGGTCGAGGCCGGTGGTGGGCTCGTCCAGCAACAGCAATTTGGGGGCGTTAATCAGGGCGCGGGCGATGGTCAGGCGGCGTTGCATACCGCCGGACAGCGAGTGGATCGGTTGCGCGGCATAGCCGCTGAGGGCCATAAACTCCAGCAACTCGGCGCTGCGCTGGCGGATCAGTGCTTTCGGCAGGCCGAAGTAGCGACCGTAGGTCCAGAGGTTTTCCTGCACGGTAAAATCGGGATCCAGGTTGTCCGTTTGCGGCACCACTCCCATGTCTGCCCGCGCCGCACGCCCCATTTCTGGGAGCACCCGACCACCGATGCGAATCTCTCCGCCATCGGTGGGTGTCAGCCCCTGGATTGCCCGCACCGTGGTGCTCTTGCCCGCCCCATTGGGACCGACCAGGGCAAAACACTCCCCGGCGGCAACGACGAAGTCTACTCCGCGCAGTACCTCGCGTCCGCCGTAATGCTTATGCAGCGCCCGTAGTTCAAGAAAGGCTGGATTCACGACAGGGGCCACTGACTCCTATCTCGGTTACTTGGTCACTGAGGGACTGTAACAGCGCCGCTTGCATGGCGTCGAACTGACCATGAAAGAAGTGATCTGCGGGAAGCAAAATCTTCCTGGGCCGGACGGGCAGGGTGTCGACCCAATTTTCTACGCTGGCGGCGGGTACCAGTTCGTCCAGCTCGCCTTGAATCAGTGTCCACGGGCAAGCGGGTGCCAGCAACGTATCGAAATCAAAGAGATTGACGGGCGGGGCAACGGTCAGAAGATGGCTGATACGGGGATGACGATGCGCGCTGCGATAGGCCACATAGGCTCCGAAGGAGAATCCGGCCAGCCAGATATCGAAGCCGGGGCGGCGCTCTTGTATCCAGTCGAGCACCGCCAGACAATCTTCGGTTTCGCCACGACCGTCATCATAGACACCGGCACTCTCTCCCACTCCGCGAAAATTGAAGCGCAGCGAGGGGATACCCAATTGATTGCAGGTTTTGCTCAGATAATACACGACCTTATTGTTCAACGTGCCGCCATAAAGCGGATGCGGATGGAGAATAACCGCTACTGCACCGCGCGTCTCTTTGTCGGGGCACGCCGTGATACCTTCCAACACACCCGCCGGACCCGGAATGATAACTCGCTGGCCTACGCATTCCAGGCCAGCGAGTTCGCCACCATCGTAAAGATGACTGCGATCAATGGGCAGCATCAGATTCGCAGCCTTTCGACGGGCACGCCGTCGCGCAGGTGGGAGTCGACGATTTCGCGCACATCATCGGCGTCTACATAGGTGTACCAGACGGTATCTGGGTAAACGACGGCAACCGGCCCCTCGCTACACCGTCCCAGACAACCGCAACGGTTCACGCGAACCTGATTTTCGCCATGAATACCGAGGGCTTTGGTGTGCTTCTTGGCCATGTGAAACATTTCTTCGGCGAGGCCGCTGTTATTGCAGGCCTGCTCGCCATTGTTGCGCTGATTCAGGCAAAAAAACATATGCCGTTGATAAAAAGCATCTTCCATAAGCGTTGACCCCCTCTCCATACAAGGACATTATACTCGAATTAGCCTTTACTGACAGCGTGCGGAGATGCCATGTTCAGCGATCAAGTCATCGCCAATATCGATAATGCCTTGCGTACCCTGACCGGACAGCAGGTTGGCAGTGATCGACCGTATCCGGCCAGGGACGTTCCCGACGCACTCCTGCGTCCCTGGGAACGACAGCGGGCCGGACGCATGATGCGGGTCAACCATGCGGGTGAGATCATGGCACAGGCGCTTTATACGGGGCAGGCGACCGGCACGGATGACCCTGCCCTGCGTGAGCAGCTACAGCAGGCCCGTATGGAGGAGGAAGACCATCTACGCTGGTGTGAAGCGCGCCTGCGGGAACTCAATAGTAGCCCAAGCTTGCTCGCTCCGCTCTGGTACAGCGCTGGTTGGAGCATGGGCTTTTTGGCCGCCCGTCGTGGGCGCGCCAGCAATCTCGGCTTGGTCGTCGCGGTGGAAAATCAGGTGGAAGAACATCTCAACAGCCATCTGGATGAGCTTCCGGCCGATGATGACCGCAGTCGCGCCATTGTGGCGCAGATGCGGGACGACGAAGTCGGGCACGCCGAAAAAGCGGAGGCGTTGGGCGCGGAAAAACTCCCTATGCCGGTACGTATGGTTATGGGAGTTTTTTCCAAGGTCCTGACGCGGGGGGCGCTCTGGATTTGACGGTTTAGGAGAGGTCTTTGCTGGGTGTCCGGACTGGGCGCATATTCAACTCCATACCCGGCAGGTGAATGCGGTAGCGTCCGGCACGTACGGCCTCCGCCATGCTGCCAATGGTCTGCTTGCTGAGCAGGCCGACCACCTCGGCCTTGAGTGGCTTCCATTGCGTGTGCACGGGGCAGGCCGTCTCATCGGCGCAAGCCTTGAGGCCCAACACGCAGCCTTGGCCAAAAGGCTGTCCTTCGACAATTTCCACCACTTCCAGGATATTCAGTTGCTCTGCGCCGGGGCGCATCACAAAACCGCCGCCGCGCCCCTTGAAGGAGTCCAGCACCCCCCGTTTGGCGAGGTCCTGCAGGATTTTCGCCAGATATTGAGCGGGAACATGCAGATAATCGGAGATGTCCCGGCTCAGTACCGATTCTCCGGGCGGCTGGGCGGCCAGATAAATCAGGGCCTGCAAGGCATATTCGCTGGTTTTACTTAGTAGCATAACGGCATCCTCAGCCTTCTTCTCGAACTTCATAGTCATGGGTGATCACCGCGGTTTTGCCCAGCATGATGCTGGCCGAGCAATATTTT
>JAKAVW010000357.1 GCA_021827445.1 Pseudomonadota bacterium | reverse complement strand
CGGCTGCCCGTACCCGCATCGTGCAAGAGCGTCGCCCCCTTGCGCACCGCCTCCCGCGCCTGTGTCATGGTCAGCCGTACCGGCAGCGGACTTTTGGAAGCGATAATGACCATCGACTTGTTGACGCTGTTCACTGCGTACTCGTAGGCGGCCTGAATGGCGTTGGCATCCGTGGGATAAAGCAGAAAGACATTGCCGTTGCGCATCTGAGCGGCAAAGTAGTTCTCGATCTCCGGGCGCTGGTGGGTCCAACCGTTGCGGCCCTGCTCCAGAGCTCCGGCGGTGAACATGCAGACCGTGGATGGGGTCTTGCGCCGCAATTCCGCCATCGCCTGTGCGACTGTCTGCATGATGGGCCAGCCATTGATGGCAAAGGATTCATAAGACAGCCACAAGGAACGGCTGCCGAAAAGGGCCAGTCCCGCCGCCAAACCCGCGCAGGCATCCTCGTTCAGGGGTTCATAGACCTGCCCGCCGGGTTGCTGGTTATAGAGCGGATCTTCCGTGGGGTGGCGGATTTTCAGGGCGTCATTGATGTTCTTCATGGCCGAGGCTTCGTTGCCGTCGGCATTGGTCACCACAAAGCGCGGATCCTGCTGTCCCACCCAGGCCACCAATGCGCCCATGGCTGTGGCGGGTACGACCGGTTCGCCTAAGGCAAAATCCTCCAGGGGGAACTCGCCCAGCTTGGCGATTTCCAGCACTTGCTCGGTTACCGCCGTCTTGGCGGCGGGGCCACCCCCGGCACGCAGGAAGTTTTCGCGCACCAGCGCCCAGGATTCGGGACTGAGGGCGCGGCACTCCAGGGCAGCCTTGATTTCCGGGGAATCCGGAGTGTCTTTGGGATACAGGTTATGGGATTTGGCCCCCAGCACATGCACGCCCGCACCTTTCATCTGCTTGAGGATGAAGGCTGTGTGGCGGCCCCCCAAGGCGCCGTCCGCCGCCTTGGCCATGCCGGTCAGCACCGCTTCCATAAAGGCCAACCGCTGGCCAAAGGAAAAGCGCGTGGAGTCGACATAGGCACCTTCCTGACCGGCATCGTCGAAGTTCTTGGCATCCACCAGGATGACTTCGTCGAAGTCATGGGCGCGCCAGTAGGCGATCATCTCGTCATTCGTCATCAGGGAAACCATGGAGTGATGTTCCTGACTAAAGCCATTCCAGACCAGCACCGGCAGATAATTGGTAACCCTCGGATAAGCGAAGTGAAAGTGCTTCATGGCGCTCAGCACATAAGGCTCCCCAAAACCGCCGTCACCGATGGTCACCGGGAAGAGGGTGCCAGGGTGCAGCAATGCGCCCGCCATGGCAAAGTGCTGTCCCTGCCCCAATGGGCCCGCGGGAGCCAGCAGGCCAGGGATTGCTCCGGAGAGATGACCGAGCAGTCCATGCTGTTCGCGGAAACGCGCCATCATGTCGTTCATGTCGCGGATACCCATTTCCTCCAGGGAACAGTCAAGGAACATGGCGCTGTAGAAACCCGGGGCGTGGTGACCTACTTCGGTGACGATGTTGGTGTGGCCGAGCATCACCAGTGCGGCATACGCCTCCGTACTAGAGGCAAAACCGCCAGGATGTCCTGAGGACTTGGCGGCGCAGATCTGTAAAGTGCAGTAACGCAGGGCATCAGCCATGAGCAGGGTCTGGTATACGGCCTCCATGGCCGCAGGATTGGGAATGGCCTTGCGTCCGGTCGCTATGGCGGCACTGCGGCCATACTCCTGGAAATTCGGCCAGGATTCACCAAAGTGGAACATGCCGGCGCAAAAGGCAGGGGCGTTGGCGGGCAGGGCGGTATGGGCGGTCATAGTGCGATCATCCTGTGACAAAAAGAAATTGCATCCACTCTAAGCAAGACGATATGATTCCGCAATGGGTAATCGTTTCCATAATACGGAATAATTTATGTCAACATCTACCACCGATAAAAACTCCTCCATCCAGGTGATCACCCGCTTGCGTGCTCTGCTGGATGCCCTCGCGGCGGAAGGGGGGAGCGCACCACTCAAAATACTCGCCGCCGTCACCGGACTCGCACCCTCCACCGCCTTCCGCATTCTGGCCTCAGCACAGGACAACCAACTGATCGCTCGCGATGCTGGCGGCCATTACCGCTTCGGCCAGCGCTTGCAAGACTGGGCGCAGCTCGCCCATGGCCGCAGCGACCTACGCGCCGTCGCCCGGCCCATCATGGCCTGGCTGCGCGATCAGGTGCAGGAGACGGTGAATCTTACCATCCAGGAGGGCGACGAAGTGATCTATGTAGAGCGCGCCACCTCGTCGCGGATGATGCGGGTGGAGCAGGTGATCGGCAGTCGCGCGCCGCTACATACCACCGCCGTCGGCAAGCTCATGCTGGCGCTGAATGGCGAAGCTGCTGTCCAAAGTTACGCTACCCGCACCGGCTTGCCGGCGCTTACTGTTCATACCCTGCGCCAGGCCGATGCCCTCTGGGAAAACGCCAGAAGCGGACTTGAACGTGGCTATGCACTGGACAATGAGGAAGCCGAGATTGGCGTCGGTTGTCTCGGCGTGCTGCTCCACAGCCGATTGCCCTGGAATGCCGGCCTCAGTATCTCCGCGCCTATTGAGCGTCTCCAGGAAAGCTGGGTACCGATGCTACAGGAGGCTGCGCGGCGGATAGATAGGGGCCACCAGAAAAATGATGTACCGTCCATAAGTTGAAGGGCCTGTAGGTGCATAGCGTGATGGGCAACGAGTAACCCCCATTTGATGGAAATGCTTGCTGACCGGTACTCTCAATTAGAGTTAATATTTATTAACTATAATAATAAATATAATTAACTTTTATCAATTATACGCTTCTCCCATACTGCACTCCAGTCAACGTCCTCTATGCGCGCTGACGGACCCGATGACGAGTATTTCCCCCGCGTGATATCGGGTGCGAGCCATGAGGTCCCGTGACCAACGCAATGAGTGTTCCGGATGATCCGCTTTTGAATGGAGCAATGGGAGGTTTTATGTCGCTTTTCAGGCAGATGGTAAGACCCGCAGAAGACTTGAGGCTTTTGGCTTTCGAACTCGCTCAGGACATTGATGCCATTTCGTCAAAGGGGGCGCAGTCCCCTGAAAAATTCAACGGCGCCCACGCACGGGCGGCAGGGCATTATGTCTGCGTACGTTATCACCACAATCAAGAGCCGTCTCTGCTTAGTATCTATGAAGCGCGCCGTTACTTGGCATGGCTCCGTGCCGGTCACGTTGGAACCCACTGGAATGTGGCGGATTGACCAAATGAAGTCGGGGTTGCCATGGCAACCCCATGGCCTGTGCTTTTTTGGGAGTCATGCCATCAAATGCGTGAGATAGAGCATGCAAAATATTCGCGTTTGAAAAACGCCATCTACAAAGATGCAAGCGTGGCCCTACTTACCCAGCACGGCAAGGAGAAAGTCGTTA
>JAKAVW010000356.1 GCA_021827445.1 Pseudomonadota bacterium | reverse complement strand
CATCGCCGGTAAGGGACACGAGCGCACCCAGGAGATCATGGGACAGCGCCAACCCGTTCCGCGGGACCGCGACGTCGCCACGGAGGTACTGCGCGCATGATCCGCTATTCGCTGAAGGAAATAGCTGACATTACCGGCGGCGGGCTGTTGCCCGGCAGCGATGGCAGCCAGACGATTCAGGGTGTCACTACGGACAGCCGTGAGGTGCTGAGCGGACAACTTTTCGTGGCCTTGCGCGGCACGCGGTGCAATGGCGCGGACTTCGTACCCGGTGCCATCGCACAGGGTGCCGGAGGCGCGCTGGTGGATATCCCGGTGGCGGCACCGGGTGTCCTGGTGAGGGATACCCTGGTCGCGTTGCAGACACTGGCCGCCCACTGGCGGCGGCGTTTCAGCTTGCCGCTGCTGGCAGTGACCGGCTCCTGCGGCAAAACTACGGTCAAAGAGGTACTCACCGCCATCCTTAACCAGTCCGGCCCGGTACTCGCCACTCGCGGCAATCAGAACAATCATGTCGGCGTGCCTCTGACGCTGGCCAGGCTCGGTCCCGAGCATCGCTACGCGGTGCTGGAAATGGGCATGAATCATCCCGGCGAACTCGCCCTCCTCAGCGGGCTGGCGCGGCCTACCCTGGCCCTGATCAACAATGCAGCCCCCGCGCATCTGGAAGGCCTCGGCAGCGTTGCCGCCATTGCCGCGGCCAAAGGCGAAATTCTCTCCGGTCTCGATAACCGCGGTCTCACCATCCTCAATGGCGACGATTCCTTCGCGGATTTCTGGGCGGAACGGGCGCCGGGCGAAGTCTGGCGCTTCAGTTTGGAACATCGCCCGACGCGGGTGCGCGGACACTGGCGCGCCCACGAACAGGGTGGCGGACATCTGGAGGTGCGCGCTCCGCAAGGGCAATTCACCCTGGAGATTCCCTTGCCCGGTCAACACAACGGCCGCAATGTCCTGGCGGCCACGACCGCGGCACTGGCGCTCGACATTCCCATTCCGCAGATTCAACGGGCGGTGGCCGGACTGCAAACCATTCCCGGACGTCTGCAGTGGCACTCCGGTCCGCACGGTAGCCGGATGCTGGATGACACCTACAACGCCAACCCCGCATCCCTGGAGGCTGCCCTGCGTGTGCTCGCCGCACAGCCGGGTCAACGCATTCTGGTTTTAGGCGACATGGGTGAACTGGGTCCCGAGGCCGCACTCTACCATCACCAGGCGGGGTTGCTGGCCCGCCAGCTCGGCGTTGAACGGCTTTACGCCTTGGGGCCTTTGGCGCAGGAAGCAGCCAATGCCTTCGGGACCAACGCCGAGGCATTCTCCGAATTACCTCCTCTGCTGGCCGCGATACGCCGTCGCCTGGATGAAGAAACGGTGGTGCTGATCAAAGGCTCCCGCGCCGCCCGAATGGAGCGTGTCGTGCAAGCCCTCGGCGGGGGGGATGCCTGATGCTTTACGCCCTCTTCATGCAGCTCGGCAGCCTCTATCACGGCTTTTACGTTTTTCAGTATCTGACCCTGCGCGGCGTGCTCGCCACCCTCACCGCGCTGGTCCTTTCGCTGTTCATCGGCCCCTTCTTCATCGCCCGCCTGCGCCGCTACAAAATCGGTCAGATGGTTCGCAATGACGGTCCCGAAACCCATTTGATCAAGCAGGGTACGCCGACCATGGGCGGCGCGCTGATCCTGCTGGTGGTCATTCTGACAACCCTGCTCTGGTCGGATCTGGGCAATCCGCTGGTCTGGGTGGCGGTGCTCACCACCCTGGCCTTTGGTGCCATCGGTTTCGTCGACGACTGGCGCAAGCTGCGACGCCAGAACAGCAAGGGTCTCTCGGCACGGGCCAAATACGGTTTACAGTCGCTGGTGGCCTTTGCCGCGGGGGGGGTGCTCTATGCCCTGGCCAGCAATCCCGTGGAGACCAGCCTCATTCTGCCTTTTATACCGCATGTGTTGATCCCGATGGGCGCCGGCTTCATCGTCTTCAGTTATTTCGTAATTGTCGGCACCTCCAATGCCGTGAACCTGACCGACGGTCTGGACGGCCTGGCCATCGTCCCGACGGTCATGGTCGCCGGCGCACTGGGCGTATTTGCCTACGTATCGGGCAACGCCGTCTTTGCCCGCTACCTGGACGTACCCTGGGTGCCGGGTTCCGGCCAGATGCTGATATTCTGCGGGGCACTGGTGGGTGCGGGGCTGGGTTTTCTATGGTTCAACACCTATCCGGCTGATGTTTTCATGGGCGATACCGGCGCTCTCGCGCTGGGTGCGGCACTGGCCATCGTCGCCATCGTCGCCCGTCAGGAACTGGTGCTATTCATCATGGGCGGCGTGTTCGTGGTAGAAACCTTGTCCGTCATCATTCAGGTAGCCTCCTTCCGGCTCACCGGCAAACGGGTCTTTCGCATGGCGCCCCTGCATCATCATTTTGAAAAAAAAGGCTGGCCCGAACCCCGGGTGGCGGTCCGTTTCTGGATCATCACCGTGATTCTGGTCCTCGTTGGCCTTTCCAGTCTGAAGATCCGCTGACATGGACATGAACGGGAAAAAGGCATACATCGTCGGCATGGGCAAGACGGGACACTCCCTCTTGCGTACGGCCCTGCGCCTGGGCGCTCATTGCCGAGTGGCCGACACGCGTCTGCTGCCAGACGCCGCCGACTTGCGGCGCCGTTATCCAGCAGTCGATTTTCATTTTGGTGACATGCCCGGGGGCCTGTTTCTGGAGGCGGATATTGTTCTGCTCAGCCCAGGGCTGGCACCGTCGCTGCCCGCCCTTGTCAGCGCCAGACGGGCCGGCATTGAGATTATGGGCGATATCGAACTTTTTGGCCGAATCGCCCGGGCCCCCATCGTCGCGATCACCGGCAGCAATGGCAAAAGCACCGTCACCACCCTGGTGGGCGAAATGGCACGGGCCGCGGGGCTGCGCGCCGCCGTCGGCGGCAACCTCGGCACCCCCGCCCTCGACCTTCTGCCGGAAACAAGGCCCGAGCCCGATCTCTATGTCCTCGAACTTTCCAGCTTCCAGCTTGCGGCCTGCCAGGATTTCCACCCCCGCGCCGCCGCCATCCTCAACCTGAGCCCAGATCATCTGGACTGGCATGGTGACTATGCGGCCTATGGTGCCGCGAAAACCCGCATTTTCCGGGCGATGGGCGCAGGGGACACGCTGGTACTGAACGCCGGCGACACCTTTACGACCGCCCTGCCGTCCCAGGTCCCTGCGGGCGTGCAGGTGCAGTTCTTTGGCGGCGTTGACGAACACGACGCCAGCATCGCCGGTGACCGGCTCTGCCTGCGTCGCGACGGTCCCCTGCTGGATTTCGATCAACTCCCGCTGCGCGGCGCGCATAACGCCGAAAATGCGCTGGCCGCCGCCTTGCTGGCCCGCGCGATGGCCATCCCTGTGACGGCCATCCGCCAGGCGTTGCGCAC
>JAKAVW010000355.1 GCA_021827445.1 Pseudomonadota bacterium | reverse complement strand
ACCCAAGGTCCGTCGCTCTCGCCGGAGAAGCTCTCGATGTGGACCGCGCCGCTCGCCGCCAGAAAGTGCGGGGCGGGTGCCAACAAGGTATTTCCGTCATGCAGGCTCACCCCGAATATCTTGCCGACGCAATCCCGGCTGAGACTCAGTGACCCGGGTCCGGATGCCATCATCAGCCACGACGGACGGCCCCAGAAACTTCGTGCGGTTTTTGGCGACGTGGCCGAAATGACGGTTTTCGGGTCTTTCCACAATAGGGTGTGATGCTCGAAAAGCACAAAACTCAAAGGGTCCAAGTCCAACGTCAATATCGGGGTTAATTCCCCCTCCAGACGGAAGCGAATTCCACCATACCCCCCACCTTCCACCTTCGCCGATGTCAATAATTTCGGTTCCATCATTGATCCTCCATGCCTACGCTTCGTTAGTGTTGCCACGAACTTCTCCTTCTGCACTTCGCGCGCCATCATTACCGCAGGCCCAATCGCCGTTTCTGCCACAGCGCATAAAGGGCAGGAATCACTAGCAGCGCCAGTAACGCGGCGCTGAACATGCCGCCCACCATGGGCGCGGCAATGCGCTTCATCACATCGGCACCGGCGCCATGGCTGAACATGATGGGTAAGAGGCCACCCACCACCAGGGTCAAGGTCATGGCCAGGGGCCGCAGGCGCAGCATGGTTCCCTCGATAACAGCGAGCCGAAGGTCGTGCCAGTTCTGCAAGGCGTCACGCGCCTGCCGCCGGATGAGGGCCTGATCCAGGTAGAGGAGCATCACCACCCCGAATTCCGCCGCCACCCCCGCCAGGGCGATAAAGCCCACGGCTACGGCCACCGAGAGTTTGTAATTCAGCCAGTAGACGAGCCAGAAACCGCCGACCAGGGACAGGGGCAGGGTGAGCAGGATGATCGCCACTTCCACCCAGTTCTTGAAGTTGAAGTAGAGGAGCAGGGCAATCAGCAGAATGACGGCGGGAATGACCAGCTCCAGGCGCTTGGCGGCCTGCTCCATGACCTGATACTGGCCTACCCAGGAGATGGTATAACCGCTGGGGAGGCTGACGGCTTTCGCAATCGCGGCTTTGGCGCGGGGCACATAAGCACCGATGTTGGTACCCGGTTTCAGATCAATGTAAATCCAATTATTCAAGCGGCTGTTGTCGCTGGTGAGCATGGATGGCCCTCCCTCGATGCGAAGACCAGCCACCTGAGCCAGAGGGATCTGGGCACCATCGGGCGTGGCGATGCGGCTTTCCATCAGGGTGGACAGGGACTGGCGCAGTTCCCGGGGGTAACGAAGAACCACCGGGAAGCGTTCCAGCCCTTGTACCGCGGTGGTCAGGACCTTGCCACCGATGGCCGTCTCCACGAGACGGTTCACATCCGCCACCGAAAGACCGTAGCGGGCTGCTTTGCGGCGATCAGTGTGCACGACGATATATCGGCCGCCAGTAACCCGTGCCGCGTAGGCACTCTGGGTGCCGGATATTTTCTGCAAAGCCGTTTGGAGTTCCTGCCCCAGGCGATTCAGGGTATCGAGATCCGGACCCGTCACTTTGATGCCAAGGGGTGTCGTCAACCCGGTGGTGACCATATCCACCCGGTTCTTGATCGGCTGCGTCCACACATTGGATAGGCCGGGAATGTGCAACACTTCATTCATCTTGTTTTGCAGCTGGTGTATGGTCATCCCGGCGGGCCACTGATCCGGCTCTTTGAGGGTGACGGTGGTATCAAACATCGACAAGGGCGCCTGATCGGTCGCCGTCTGGGCCCTTCCCGCTTGACCAAAGACCGTCTTCACCTCAGGAAAAGTCTTCAGGACGCGGTCCGTCTGCTGCAAGACCATGGCGGCCTCGCCGATGGAGACGGCGGGGTCCTGAAATATCGGCATGTAGAGCAGCGTCCCTTCGTTCAGGGGCGGCATAAACTGCGACCCCAGGCGATTCCAGGGGTAATAGAGGGTGGCCGTGAGCAGCAGGGCCAGGATCAAAATGATCCAGGGCGCGCGCAGAACACCGTGGATGACCGGACGGTAGAGGAAAGCCAGGACCCGGTTCAGAGGGTTTTTGTGTTCAGGGCGGATGCGACCGCGGATGAACCAGGCCATGAGAATGGGCACCAGGGTTACCGAGAGCACGGCGGCGGCGGCGATGGAGAAGGTCTTCGTGAAGGCGAGCGGCGCGAAGAGTTTACCCTCCTCGCCGCCCAAGGCGAAGACTGGCAGGAAGGAAACGGCGATGATGATCAGCGAGAAGAACAGTGCCGGACCGACCTCCTCCGCCGCCGCCATCGCCGCCGCCCAAGGGTCGACGCCGGGGTTGTGTTCCAAATGCTTGTGCATATTCTCGATCATGACCACGGGAGCATCCATCATCACGCCGATGGCGATGGCGATGCCGCCCAGGGACATGATGTTGGCGGGGATGCCCATGGCCCACATGATGAGGATGGCGGCCAGTATCCCCAGCGGCAGGGCAACGAGGGCCACCAGCGCCGAACGCGCGCGCAGCAGGAAGAGCAGGGAAATGAGCGCCACCGCCAGGGATTCTTCCAGCAGCTTGCCGGTCAGGGTGTGAATGCTGTGCCGGATAAGCGGGGCTTGGCTATAGGTGGTGACGACTTGCACCCCCTTGGGCAGGGAGGGCTGGAGTTCCTTGAGCTTGCGCTCAATCCGGCGGATGAGGGCATAGGCGTTGCCACCCTGGTTCATCATCACGATACCGCCCACCACCTGACCCTTACCGTCGAGTTCGGCGACGCCATTGGGCAATTGTGGACCCAGCTGCACACGGGCCACCTCCCGCAGCGTGATGGGCACATCGTTGCGTACGGCCAGCGACGCATCTTGCAGGTCTTTCAGGGAATGGATATAGCCCGAGGTGCGGACGATATAACTGGCGTCTCCCATGTCCACCACCGAGCCGCTGGTCTCCCCGTTAGCCGCCCGGATGGCGGCCTCCACCGCCGGCAGGGTCAGGTGGTAGGCGAGAAGCTTCTGCGGATCCACCACCACCTGGTATTCTTGCACCATACCCCCCACCGTGGCCACCTCCGCAACGCCGGAGATGCCCTGCAGTTCGTACTTGAGGAACCAGTTCTGCAAGGTGGTGAGCTGGGCCAGATTCAAGGTCCCGCCGGGGTCGGTGAGGGCATACTCGAAGATCCAGTCCACCCCCGAACTGTTGGGCCCCAGGGCCGGTGTGATCCCCGGCGGCAGCTTGGACTGCACCTGGCTCAGGTATTGGAGTACCAGGTTGCGGGCCTGATAGATGCTGGTACCACTCTTGAAGAGGACGTAGACATAGGAGTCCCCGAACATGGAGTAGCCGCGCACGGCCTGGGCACCGGGTACCTCCTGCAGGGTGGTCTCCAGGGGATAGGTGACCTGGTCCTGAATGATTTGCGGAGCCTGACCCGGGTAGGAGGTCTTGACGATGACCTGGGTGGGCGAGATGTCGGGGA
>JAKAVW010000354.1 GCA_021827445.1 Pseudomonadota bacterium | reverse complement strand
GAGGGTCTGGCGCAGATCAAGCAAATCAAACTTGATCTGACGGCAGTTCAGACCAACATGCTGTTCCTGCAGATTCCGCAGGAAGATACACAGCCGCTGGCGGAGCATCTCAGGCGGGCCGGCATCCTCATCCTGCCCGGCGCCAACCTGCGCCTCGTGACCCATCTCGATGTAAGCGCTGCGGATGTGGAGCGGGTGATTGCCGCATTCCAGGGATATTTTGCCGGTCGCTGAAACCCGCCTGTTCGGCATGCTGGACAGGCGCTTGGTACCCGCCTCAAGCAGACGCACCGCGAGCTTCACGAGCGTGCCCGCTCAGCCAAGCGCGCACACGACCAAAGCCTGACAGGAAGGAAGTCAGAACCAATTAATGATCGGTCCTGCTGAGTGATACGTTGTGGGATGACGGGCAAACAGAAACATGAGAGGCGAACCATACATACGTCCTTGTGTTGTCATTATCATTTTACTCGGATATTCGCTCTGACCCCAATTCCACCGATATATAATCCTTACTGCTTTAGAAGAACCGCATCCACAACCCAAAGAACAGTGTTGCTCCCAGCTTCTCGAATCTTTGCAACGCCATCCATTGGATGCCGTTCTAACACTGAAACCTTTGTGCCCTTAGGAACATTAATGCACGCACCTTTAAGAAGAAGACGCATAAGAGCATGCATATCGTTTTGTCTAAGATCATCTACGGCGATCTTCCCATCCTCTTTGGTGTAGCATCCTGGACTATTATTGTTGAGTACATACCAGTCGCTATTACTGGTACTTGTGCTTCTCTTTGTCCGTTCGTTCGTCGGGCTGTTTAGAGAATTACTTACCAAGGCCCAGATAAAACCCACGACTATTATCAAAATAATCAATGCTCCAAGACCGTATTTTTTTTGCCCTTGCCGCGCGCCACAGTTTGGGCAAACGTTCGCGGTCGAACTTACTTCGTGCCCACATTCTTTACACTTTTTAAGAGCCATAATTTTCCTCCTTACAATTCGTTGGAGGGGGTCGCCATTTATTTCCAGTGTTTAGGGCTTCGCACCTGCCAGCTGGTTTGCCAAACGGACAAATGGGGTCAGAGCGAATTTCGCCATGAAATTAAGTCTATCATTCAAAGCCCCTGCTGGGTTTCTGGCTCTGCTTTGACGGACGTCCGCGGCGACCGGGCCTGGCCCGCCGCGCTCGCTAGGGCTTTCTCAATGTATTCCCTGAAATGCTCAATAAGGGGTCAGAGCCCTTTATTGTGTTAGACTGCTGGGGATAGGCTGAGCAGGGAAGAGTATTCCGGTGCCGAGGAAACCAAGATTTCAATTGCCCGGCGTCCCCACGCATGTTGTCCAACGCGGCAATAATCGGCAGCCTATTTTCTTCGGTCCTGAGGACTACCAGGCATACTTGCGGTGGGTGAGTGAAGGGTTGGGGCGTTATGGCTGTGAGTTGCACGCCTACGTGCTAATGACCAACCATGTGCATCTGCTTTTGTCGCCGGACACACGGCAGGGCATCAGCCATTTGATGCAATACGTAGGCCGGCACTACGTGCCCTATGTCAATCGCGTCTACCGGCGCACGGGTACGCTGTGGGAAGGGCGATACAAGGCCAGTCTGATTCAGGCAGAGCGTTACCTGCTGATGTCCATGCGCTACATCGAGTTGAATCCGGTACGCGCCGGGATGGTGAAATCTCCCGCCCAGTATCGGTGGTCGAGTTATCGCGCCAATGGCCAAGGTCACGAGGATCAGTTGATTACCCCCCATGATTGTTATCGAGCATTAGCCCGGAATCAGGCGGCACGACAAGTAGCCTATCGGGCGCTTTTCAGACAACAGCTAGCGCCGGAACAACTGAGCGAAGTACGTGCTGCCTGGAGCACTGGAACCCCACTGGGCAATGACCGTTTTCGAGCCACCATTGAGCGGACCTTGAAAACGAAGGTAGGGCAGGCACATCGTGGGCGTCCGCGGAAATCCATAAAAGGGCTCTGACCCCTTATGACCGTGCAAGCTCGGTGCAAGCTCGCGGGAGACTGACGACCAGTCCTGTACTCTGTACGCATTAGATACACTGGGGTACCGATTATTTAATGGGGCCGCAACGCGGCCAGGGGTCATCGCCCACCCGCCACACGGCGACGCGCATGACCTTGATCCGGATGGGTGACTGAAGCACTTCCTTGCGAAGTAGCTCAAGACATAAAATCGGGCGCACGACACGCTCACCGACCCAGTAACATTTTTAGGGTGGCTGCACTTGGTTTTTTATCGCCCCCTTGACCACGGACGACTTATGGGTGACCCCTTAGATCACCTTAGATCACTTTTATGTGCATCCGCTCCCGGCGTACGCTCCAGAACTCAATCCCGTCGAGTTGATCTGGGCGCATGCCAAGACCAACGACCTGGCCAACTTCGCCCCGCAGGATCCCGCCATCTTGTGCCGGCGCACCGAGCAAACGCTCCTCGCGATCGCCGCCCGCCCCGCGCTCCTGCGCAGCTTCGTCCGTCATTGCCATCTATCTTTTCGCCCAGGATAGGACATTATTTGTGCGTTTATCAGTAATCGCTGGATCATGGCATGGTAGAACTGGTCGCGCTCCCCCTGCAGCCGGGGATTGCCGATCAGCCGGTCCATACGTTTGACTCGGTGCTTGATGCGGGTGGCAGCCGATAATCCCCGCCCCATGGCCGTGATGCTGACCGTGGCCCCTTGGGACACGCTGTCCACGGCCGCCACCACGACGTTCTGGCGGTGCGGATGCACCGCGGGCAGTGAAACCGAAAAAAACTTCTGCAATACTGACTGGGTGTGCATGGGGGTCTCCGAAGATGTGGTGTCCTCGGCAGACAAAAAAGCCCATGCACACACTGTTTTTACGCCAGCTTAACGCCCAACGCCCTGAACTTGAAGGTTCTTTTGTGGGGATAGGTCAGGCTCTGACCCCATTTCTTTTCCAAGCCGGCCGGCGAACGTCAGGTGGAGCGAGGGGTTAAGCGTCATGCGGCCACGAACTCATAGAAGTGCACTTCATCGTCTCCATCTTCATGCATGTGAATCAGCCAGAACCCAGGGTGGCCGAGAACCTTGATGCTATGGTTGTTCAGGAGTCGAATAATCTTCTCTCGCCACAATGGCAATGCCTTTTCGAAGTAATGATGACTGGCCTTAGAGCCGAACGGATTCTTGGCGTGCATCATTGCTCCGCATTTCTTGTAGACGGTGACGAACTCCTCCCGAGTCAGGAACCCATCTCTCATGTCGTCCAGTTGATTCTTGACCTTCGGATCATCCGATGGCCGCTCGATCTTAGGAATAGGATAAAAGTTTGGATTCAATCGCGCGAGGGGTACGGTCCAGACACATAGGTAACATTTTAGTCCGGGGACATGGGTAACAGTTGTATCACACTCACGGGCACCGAAGGAGGTGCCCCATGCCCTGGAGTCAGACGTCGCCCATGGACCAACGAACG
>JAKAVW010000353.1 GCA_021827445.1 Pseudomonadota bacterium | reverse complement strand
CGCATTCAGTTCTCCCTTGAATATCTGGTTCAGCAGTCTTTTCTGAGTGTCGAGCCCTGCGAATGCGCTTTGTTCGATGCTGATGGACATAAATGACTCCATATGGGTAGGGGTAAAATATTGCATCCGGACCGGATTGCGGATGCTTATAGGTTTTTAGCCCTGGGCAGCCAGCAGGTTCCAACCACTGGCATCTTCCGGGCCAAAGCACTGGGCATAATCATTGCAAACATGGCAACTGGGTGCCTGGCAGAGCCGGACTTCAGCCTGGTCACACAACTGCTTATAAAAAAACTTCTTCCATTTCATGTTGCCGGTATTTTTGAAATACAGTCCCGGAAAATGGCGTTTGATCATCTCACTGAGGTCCTCACGATTCGTCAGGCCCAGGTCCTGCCACAAGTGATCATTCCCCAGGCAGCCCGCGGCGAGAATGGCCGCTACCCACTCTGTGACCTGATTAACGCTGGCACGGTGATCCAGTAAGAGCTTAACCAGATCGCCGGTTTCCTCATTGCGCGCGGACGCTTTGTTTTCTTTCCCCAGACATTGGCACAGAAAGGTCCCGCCTGCAGCACTATGGAGATATACCTTCGTGCATTGCGCGGTCGAGCGCGATTCCTCTATCCGTGGGAAATAACGAGAAAACAGATGGCTTAGTTGCCTGATCTCCAGGCCAAGCGCCATGCTGATGTTGCCCTTGCGTTCCATGGCGCGATGGCTGATACACAGCGCAAAAAAACGCGCGTCAGAGAGTGCCTCATCCGGGTTGCGACCGGACATCAGAATGTCATATATGGCAGTCTTCATGGATGCACTCCCTCTCAAGCCCTATGCCGAGACGCTGACCGCTAGGGACATGGATGCGTGAGTATAGCAGTTTTTGGGGCAAACCCGGGAGCAGGCCTCGCAGCCAATACATTTTTCCGGATGCGCAATGGTCATGAATTTGCGTTCTGCCTCGTCATCGTCCGCTGCCACCAGCTCCCCCTCTTCAGTAATACCAACAAGGTTCAGCACATCCCGACCGCAGGCGCGGAAACAACGCCCGCAGCCGATGCACTTTTCTTCATTGATATGTTCGACAAACTGGGGTGTCCAGCCGAGGCCGCCCTTGGTGATGCCGGTTATGTCGTGCATGCTGTCATCCCCCGGGGAAGGATGCGAGCCGCGCCCTGGCCACCGTCAGATCGCGATAGGCAGCGTAGGTACGATTCGCCAATTCCAGAATATTCTCCCAGCCGATGGGCAAATCTTCGGCCAGATCGTGAAGATCCATTTTGGCCTGGGTGGCCTGGGCATTGAGCCGTTTGATTTCTGTTTTCAATGTGTCTTTTTCGTCCACAATCAACTCCCAGTGATTGGTCTGTTCCTCTACTATCGGTAACATCTCCATCAATACAGACATGGCGTCATACTCCTATGCGCTGATGAACCATAAGCGTGAGCTACGCTGGTTCAAGGGTCAAAAGCGGGCCACCTCCGGAAATTTCTCGATCATTTCCAGGGCACCTGCCACCAGTTTGTCACCTTCTTCGGCCAGTTTTTCCATGCTGGGGAAACCAAAACGATGCACATCGCGCAACTGTTTGTTGACCACGATTAAACGTCCGGCAATCAGCACCATGCGGCCAAAGCCTTCATGACTCATTTTCATCATGGGGGATACCATGACTCCGGAAGCACGCTCCGTAGCCAGCCCCACGGCGTTATAAAAAAGTTCCACCCGCCAAAGCATTTCGGGATCAGGATCGCCGATGATGGGTATTGCCCGGCGCTGCTCCTTATCCAGCACGTAGGGTGCCAGCAGCTCCATATCGGACTTTTTTTCCCAGGCACCATAGCTATCCTGTGCCCGCCACTGCTTGACCAGTTCGCGAAAAAACAGGGACTCTTCCGGCAAAACCGCTGCCACTGCAGTATTCTCAGGCATGACTTAATTCCTCTTCGTCATCAAAATTAAATGCTTTTTCTGCACCCTTGTTCATGACTTTGCGCAGCCAGGGTGGTGGATTTCCCTGCAATACGACCTGCAGCTTGTCGAGTATTTCATGGATGGGTTCCGGTTCATTCACCTTGATGGGATGGATTTTCATGGCCACCACCCGCGCCGCACCGGAGCCGCCAATGGCGGCCACATATAAAATGGCGCAATCCTTGATAGCTTCCAGCTTGGGAGCCAGCTTGTCTTCGTTGCCGTCCTCGGCAAGTTCGCCGTCAAATTGTACAGCCTCCAGAAAATGGTGGCCTTCTGCACTGATCTCATAAATGGCGATGTTTTTCGCCCAACCAAAATGAGCATCTACTCTCTGCATATCCTGGGTTGAAAATGCGACTTTCATGGTGCCTCCTGGGCTTTGACCAGATAAAAAGTGAATACTGCGTTCCGCATCCTTAACCAAACGCAAACGGCGCATGTGCATCGTGATCCTCCGTGGGTAGTGGCCAACTATCCGGGCGATTTTCTTCTTCCTGTGCCATTAACAGGTTGCCGATCTCGAAGGTCAGATCGCGGGCGCCGCGATAGCCAAGAGACAGGCGATGGGCGGCGCCGAGCTGGTCAAAAATAGGCAATCCCATGCGCAGGAAAGCGATATCCAGCCGTGCCGCTGCCTGCCGTCCGTGGGAGTGGGTGATGAGCAAGTCACATCCAGCACTCCGCGCCTCCAGATCCTCCAGATCACCGATGAGCACTTCTTCACAAGGCATCTGCTCGAGTAGTGGCGAGTGGGTGGTGGTCACTGCAGCAGTGATAATCGCCCCCATTTCGGTGAACCACGATCCGATATTCCAGAGCAGGTCAGGCTCGGCGCCAATGGCGATTTTTTTGCCGCCGAAGAAAAAATGACTGTCGAGCATGGCGTCGATCAACTGACTGCGTTGGCGACGATATTTGCCGGGTACCGGTTGTCCGCTCAACTGACTCAGGCAGTCCAATAACTGATCCGTCGCTTCGATGCCGGTAATGCGATCGAAGAGCACATAAGGCTGGCCGGTCTTGGTCATCAGGGCTTCTGCTCCAAGACGCATTTGTTCGCCCAGGGCAATGGTCAGTTCCGCCTCACCCATGCGCCGGATGGCATCCACTGGAGTGCCGCCCAGGGTGTTGGGCGTGAAATCGTCTGGAATGTGGCCGTCCATAGATCCGGAAATATCGGGCAGGATGGTCGCCTCCAGTCCGAAGGATTCACTGATCTCTCGGAGCTCTTCAATATCTGCAGCGGTGAGGTGGGACCCCACGAGGAAATTGACGGAACCCTCCCGACGCGCGCTGCTGGGTTCAGCCAACCCTTTCACCATGCTCTCCACGGCCTTTGCCCAGCCATCCTGAAAAGCATCCTTGAAGTCTGGAGTAGAGACGTAAACCAGCGCTAACTGGTCCAGTTCGGGATGGGTGGCGCGAAAGTTTTTGAGATAACCATCCACATCATCGCCCTTGGTCTCGGTGACGCCGGTGGAACAGATGCCGATGATGGC
>JAKAVW010000352.1 GCA_021827445.1 Pseudomonadota bacterium | reverse complement strand
TGGGGTATCCCACTGTTTTTGGTCGTCACCTTACCCTGGTATCTGGCGGTGGGTATGGAGACCCATTGGGCCTGGGATCGCCTGTTCATTGACCAGCAGAACATCGATCGCTACGCCGCCGCCATGCAGGGTCATTCGGGTCCGATTTACTATTATCTCTTCACCATAGCGCTGGCGCTGCTGCCCTGGACGATTTTTCTGCCGCAAACCATTGCGGAAATCTGGCAGAGACGGGCAACGCTGCTGCAACAGGCACCCGCTGATACCTTCATGCTGGTCTGGGCCGTTATCTGGGTCGCTTTTTTCAGCCTCGGCGCCACCAAGCTCCCCAATTACGTCTGGGAAGCCTACCCCCCGCTCTTCGTCCTTATCGCGGCGCGCCTTTACCGGGCGTTGAACGGGACGGAGCCCCTCGGTCGTCGCGGTGTCGTCCTGTCCCTCGTGGCATTATTGCTGGTGGGTGTCATCCTGGCGGCCCTGGGGGCCTGGCTGGTACCGGAAAAAATTCCGCCCCTGGGCAGCATGGCCTATCTGGGCCTGCCCTATATCGCCGCGGCAATGCTCGGTCTGCTCTTCGCCTGGCGAGGCCTGCTGCTGCCGATCATCAGCAGTCTCGGAGCAGGCGCGGTAGCCCTCACGGCCTGCCTGGTATTGCTGGCCATGCCCGCCCTGAATGTCTTGAAACCCTCGGTGACCATGGGTCGCATGATCCGCGCGAGTGTCGGCGCACGACCCTACGCCATCGCGACCTGGCAGTGGTTTGAGCCCAGTTTTCTTTTTTATGCCGGGCGTGGCGCCATGCGCGTGCATCAGTTGAAAAACCCGCAGGCGATCCGGCGCGTCGTTGCCGATGGCCACGGCACCGCCTATCTCGCCCTGCCGACCCGCGATATACCGGCCCTGCGGACAGGCTTACCCGGAGCGTTGCATGTACAGGAACTCTACTCGGGTTATGAACTCTATAGTCGGCAGCATATCGCCCTGTTACGCATCGAGTCCCCCATATCTCAGGAGAAAAACGGATCATGACGATTGTTCACGCAATTCAGACCCTGGCTCGTTCGCTGGCGATTGGCGGGGTCATCCTGACCACGGGCGTCGGCATCGCCCAGGGGGCGACAGCGGCCGCCGATCATGATCTCGACTACTGGCAAGCCCTGAGCCACACCCACTACATCGAAGAAGGCAGCAAGGGGCCCATCCTCTATGATTTTCTGGATCCCAACTGTCCCTATTGCCATCAGACTTATGTCTGGCTGCAAAATCCCGTTGATGGTGGACAATTGCGCGTGCGCTTCGTCATCGTCGGTTTCCTGTCGCCTAGCAGCAAGGGCAAGGCTGCGGCCATTCTCGCGGCACCCGAACCTCTGGCCGCCCTCCGGCGGACGGAAAAAGGTTTTGCCATGACCCAAAACGGTCCGGAAGGCGGCATCAAGCCTGCCGACGCCGCAGTAATCGCCAATGTGCAGAAGCAACTTCAATTCAACCAGTCCCGTCTCGATGGCAAAGAATCTGAACTTTTTGGGATGGAAGGTGCCGCGGTGCCTTTTCTGGTCTACCAGCGGGGCAAAAAAATCCATTACCTTTTAGGCCCGCCCGACAACGCACAATGGAAAGACCTGCTCGACGCTTCATGAGCCCAGCGAGGCTGTCCGGCCTGATTGCGGTGCTGGTGGCGGGCGCTGCGGCCGGTGCCTTTGTCCTGGTCCTCTGGCTGCAATTCGCACGAGGCTACGAACCGTGCAGTCTCTGTGTGTATCAGCGCCTGGCCAATATCGCCGTGCTGCTCATCGTCGTGATGGGATTTTTCTGGACGAGGGTGGCACGGCGCGGATTGTGGATGCTGGCCAGTGCCTATGCCCTGGCGGGCGCAGGGCTTGCCGGCTGGCAATGGCATCTCAGCGCGATCGCAAGCCACGCACCCGAGGCATGCGCAGCGGTGAGTATCTTCCGGAGTGGGCGCAGTTTCGGGCCTTGGGGCAAAGAGGCAGCCTCGGTCTTCTCGGGACAGGGCTCCTGTGCCGCCGCCGGAGCCCGCACCCTGGCTGGATGGCCCGTTACGCACTGGAGTCTGGTCTTTTTCCTCACCTGCGCCGTACTGCTGTGGCTTGCCCAATGGCTTTGCGGACGGCAGGACAGGCGTTAGGCCTCGACCACAGAAACAGGGTTTCCGACTTCTTCAGTTTGGCCATCGCCAGTCACGACGCAGGGTTTCCAGTACGTCAAGCGCCCGACCCGTGTCCAGGGCGAGCGCATTCACATGCCCCATTTTACGCCGCGGTCTAGCCTCCTTTTTCCCGTACAGGTGGGGCTTGAGCTGGGGATGACGCAGCAGCGCATCCCAGTCCGGGCTACCCCTATCCCAGAGATCACCCAGCAAGTTCATCATCACCACGGGGCTGATCAGGCGGGTATCCCCGAGAGGCAGACCGCAGAGGGTCCGCACCTGTTGGTCGAACTGGCTGTGCACACAGGCGTCCACGGTAAAATGACCACTGTTATGAGGACGGGGCGCCATCTCGTTCACCAACAGTTGGCCCGCGCCATCCACAAAAAATTCGACCGCCAACACGCCGACATAATCCAGCGCCCCGGCAATTCGAGCGGCGCTGTATCGCGCCCGTTCCTGCAGCGGTTCGACGGCACGGGCGGGTACGATGCTGAGGTCGAGAACGCCCCGATAATGGATATTTTCGGCCACCGGGTAGAACACCATCATGCCATCGCTGGTGCGTGCCAGAATGATGGAAAGCTCCTGAGCCAGCGCAACGCGCCCTTCCAGCACCGCTTCCGTCTCTCCCAGTGATGCCCAGGCGGCAGCCAGGTCTGCTGCGGAAGCCACATCGATCTGCCCCTTGCCGTCATAACCGAGACGCGCAGTCTTGAGAATGGCTGGAAAGGGCACATTTGCCGCTGCCGCTGCCAGGTCGGCGGCGCTGCGCAGCAGTGCGAAAGGCGCAACAGCCAGATTCAGGTCGCGGAAAAAGGCCTTTTCCCGTGCCCGATCCTGGGCAATGGCCACCGCCGCGACGCCGGGGTGCATCGGTACCTCCCGGGCGACACGCTCCAAGGCAGCCAGCGGAACATTCTCAAATTCCGTAGTAACCGCCGCACAGGTACCCGTCAACTCCCGTAATGCGTGGATATCGTCATAGGCCGCGCAGAGATGGCGGTCTGCCACCGCGGCGGCGGGACAATCCGGATCGGGGTCCAGTACCCATACGCTGTAGCCGACGCGCCGGGCGGCGAGGGCAAACATCTGACCGAGTTGTCCGCCGCCGAGCATACCGAGAGTGGCGCCGGGCAGGATCAAAGGCCGGTCTCCGGCAAGGTCATGGCCATCACTGCAGTCTCCTGGCGCGCGCGAAAATCCAAGAGGCGCAGAGCCAGCGCGGCATCGGCACCAGCCAGCATCGCGGCAGCAAACAGGGCAGCATTGGCAGCACCCGCCGCGCCGATGGCAAAGGTGGCCACCGGCACCCC
>JAKAVW010000351.1 GCA_021827445.1 Pseudomonadota bacterium | reverse complement strand
AAGGTGACGGACGAAGAAATGAAGCGAGTGAATTTGGAACGCGGTAGGTTTCATGGCGACTGGAACTACACGATTCGGCCTCAATCGACACGGCCAAGTTGATACCTTTATTTATTAACGCAGCCTAGTACAGAAGTCCCTATCTCGTTCTGATAATTCTTGACCTGAATCACCATCAACCACGGCGACCCATCGTCAAACGGGTTGCGCAGCTTCACAACAACATCCGCGCCCTGCTCGCTGGAACCCGCCACCCATTCTACATTGGCACCCGGGTAGAGCCGCTCGAACATCAGCTTGATCGGCTCCTCCCATTCTGCGGCCTGAAAATGCGAGTCAAGCGCCGGTTCGAGCTCTTTCTTAAGAGCGTCGGTGGCGATAGACACTGCCTTTTCCCAGGCGGTCTGTAAGCGGGCCTCCCCCGACGCCGCAGACGCGAGATCCTCCCCGTTCGCGTACATCTCAACAAGCGAGGCGAGCTGTGGCCCGTATTTATCTAGATTCCACATGCGTCCTTGAGCTTTTAGGGTTTTTCGTATCCCGGCGTCCACATTTAAATTGTATTTGTTTATCCCCTTTTCTGTCAGCAGCCGGACCGGCAGCACGTGGCCATAATCCTGATCCAGTCCATTTATGTTCTGCTCCTCGCTCAGTTTGAGCGGGTCATACGCATACTCGTCTTTGATCTCCGCAACAATAAATTTTCCTTGTTGTGGTAGGTTGGGAACGACGATCCAGTCCTGCAGATGCATGCTGTCATGGCTCGTTGAGAGCATACGGAGATTCCGCCACGCTTTATCTTGCGTCTCCGACAGGCTCTTTCCTTCGGAGATCGCAGCCTGGATTGAGCGGAGGTCCTGATCCTTGGCATAGCCCCAGCCTTGTCTGAACTTCCCACGTCTAAGCTCAGACAGGATCAAATCTCGATTGTCTTTATCTGTTCTAATTGCCCAGTAGCGTCGCGGTATCGCTGGCATGTCCACCATCTCCTTTTCCCCATAAAAATGATGTGGCTGTGTGCACGTCGGGAAAACCATGCACTTCCACGACTTATCCGAAAGGTGGCATCATTATACATACACACCCAATAACAGCAAATGATCAATCTGGTGGATAATGTATCGCCATTGGTATAGGCCGAACGCCTATCATTTCCGCCAATGCCCTTGGGCCGGCGACGTGCGTCTCATTCATCATCGCCAGCAAAATAAACCCGGCCGCCTCGGCGTCGGCCAAAGCATTATGATGCCGAAATTCGTAACCGATACGTGCAGCCACGGTTGGAAGCTTATGATTTTTCAGCCTTGGCCAGATGCGCGCCGCCAGCAAATACGTGCACAAATAATCAAATGCCGGGCATGGCAGGCTGAAGTGCTTCGCCGTGCCGCAGAGCTTGCGCATATCGAATTGGGCGTTATGGGCGATCACAACGTCCGCCGCGGCCAATCGGGCGAATATTTCGGGGGCGATGGCCGGGAATTCGGGGGCGTTGTATACGTCGGTATGGCGGATGCCATGACAGCCGGTTATCCAGTCAGGCCGAAAGAAGCCGTATCCCTTGGGCGGGCGGATCAGGGAATAGAAAGAATCGGCAAGATGGCCATGGTTAAACACGGCAACGCCGGCGGCGCAGATGCTTTGATCGCAGCCATTGGCGGTCTCAAAATCAATCGCCACAAATTTCATACGGCCTCCATTCTACTGTGAAGACACAAATGCACCGCGGAGGCGCCGAGGGCGCGGAGGTGGTTAAAGTTAGAGCGTCGGAGGTGAGTTCGGGATTTTTGCGCGCTACCTTCATGGTATTTATTCCAGCATGATATCCGCGTGCTTTGCGCCTCCGCGGTGAGCATCAACTTTTCCTGAAACCAATATGCCACGTCGTGCGGACAGTTATTGTCCGCGGGTGTAAGGCTGGATGTTTTCTTCATTGATTTGGGTGGAAAGCCACGCAGTTGCGGGTGAATACTGCCGGAGTAAATCGATCACAATGTCCGTGTCGAGCAGGAGCAAGCTTAGTCCCTCCGCCGGGTTTCGGCCTGTTGGCGAAGCTTGCGGGCGTATTTCAACGAATCGCCGATGTCAGGACGGTCTTTCCATAGACCTATCAACCCGGACTCAAGGAGATCCTTTCCGGTCATGGGGCGCTTGCTTTCCACGAACACGTACAGCGGTGTGTCCCTGGGGAGATCCACAGGCTCGTCCGGGACGATGGTCTTGCCGTCGAAATGAGCTTTAATGGCGGTCATTGAATCACCTCAGATGCCAGTATACCACCTGTGAGTGAATGCTTGAACAGGTTGGAAATCATCTTTTATTCCACCGTAATCTCTGCATTCTTCGCACCTTGGCGTGAAACCCATACCATAACCTCCGCGATCCTCTGCGTACCCTGCGGTAAACGTCAACTGCGGTAAACGTCACCCCCGCCCGAAACCGAAATTACCGCCTCGGCCCTGGCGTTTGGCCTGTTGCAACTCCGCCACAAGGCCACTAATGGTCTCATCTACCTCTTTATAGCAAATGCGAGAGGGATGCGAAATAGATTGGATCAGGATTGAGTTAGCATACCAACACCGCTGACGGAAGCACAAAGGGGGGTCCAACTTCCACATCGCATTGAATGCTGCCAGGAAATGGATGCCCGAAACCAAAATAAAGAAAGGTTCCAAGGCGAGCATTTCCTGAAGTATGAACCCGGAAATAGGACTGCAGCCACTTGCTCTGATGGCGGTGCTGTCTTGCGTCTTTACGGGGTTGGAAGTTGGACGAATGTTGTAGTACGCCACCGATGCCAATATTGATTCTAATCCTTTTTGATTTTCGCGAGCCGCGCGTATGGCGCCAGGTTCCGGGCGTGCATCCCGGCGCAATGCATCGTTGATGGCGTACACAATTGCCATTGAGTTCCGCACGGTTCTGGTGTTCGTCTTTCCAGCATCATTCAGCCACCCCTTGAGGCACTCGTAGTCAACATTGACGTGGCCACAATCTTCATAGCCATATGGCTCCATGTTCACAACGAGAATCCGCGGCTGCGTGAGCCAATACTCATCGGAGGCCGGGCCATAGAACATATGGTGTTCCACTCTATGCACTTTGAGATAATCATTCATTTGCTTTCTTGCGTTTTCAAAATCCGCTTTTGTCATTGGGTTTCCTTTCCGCGCTCTCGGGCGCTATTAGATTCCTTACGCCGCAATGGCCTCTGCGCACTTTGCGCCTCGGCGGTGAACAACCAAGCCACAGAGGTACGGGGGGCCATCGAGTGACGGAGCCGACAACTGAATAAATTTACCTTCCCGATAACAATTATTATTAATGGATATCAGGGACAAGCCTTGCCAAGACACGAAGTAATCCACAGATTGTGCAGAACCAGGCGGTGTCTTTTTGTGGCAGTGGCATCCTGTTGATAGTCGCGCGTGCCTCCTCCATTCAGCTATCTTTTTGTTGGGCCGCGGTACCACGTTCAAAAGCGTCTAATACCGTGTTGT
>JAKAVW010000019.1 GCA_021827445.1 Pseudomonadota bacterium | reverse complement strand
TCAGGGAGCGTAGGGATGGTCATGAGTCATGGCCATTCTTCCCAGCCGGATCATTGAGGCGGGATCCCCATAAGCCGCAGAAAGATCGTTCATCCACAGCAAGCAGCCCGTAATGAGGAAAACGCTGGCATGATAGGTGTGCATCTTCATTTGGTACCCCAGGTTTTGCTCAGTCGAAACAGTTCAGAAGCATATCCAGCCAGAGAAGCCGGCGCCATGATGAGCTGAGAAAAGAGGGCATACATGAAGAAGCCCCGCAAATTTTTGCGCACTTTAAGACCACGTTCCCTGAACATTTTTCTCTGCACCATATAAATGATGGCGTTGTTGACAATTCCTAGCGGAATAAGGAAGAGCGTGATGGGGCCGGCCAAGAGGAATATGCCGAAAAATGCAGCTATAATACCTGGGATAAAAAACAATAAGTAGCTGATATCCAACCACGGGAAAAGCATATTGAGGAGTACAAACTGCAAACTGATGCGCCTGGTAAGTAATATGCTAGGATGGGCCCTTAGTGCTTCAAACATGCCGCGAGCCCAGCGTCGGCGCTGTAGAAACAGTTGGTTATAGGTTTCTGGTACATTGGTGAATACCACCGCATTCTCCGCGTATCCGATACGATACCCTTTTTTGAGCATCGCCCAGGACAGCACGATATCTTCACCGACGCAGGGGGGCCAGCCACCAAGGGCTCTGACCACATCACGTTCATAGAGCGAGAAAGCCCCCTGTGCCACGAGCGTCCCCTGGTAAAGACTTTGAACACGCTTCACCGCTGCGATGCCGTGAAAATAATCCCATTCCTGAACACGTGTCACCCAGGATATCCGTGAATTGCGCACGGCAATGGCACCGGCAATGGCGACCGTATTTTCCGGATCACTCAGGTAACGCCCGACGATGTACTGCAGTGCATCCTGATATAAATAGGTATCCGCATCTATCGTGATGATAATGGCATGTGCGGCGTTCTCCAGACCAGTGTTAAGGGCGCTCGCCTTGCCGCCATTTCTTGGCTGAATAATCAGGTGTACTTTGGGATCATCCAGGCGTCTCACCATATCTGCGGTATTATCCTTGGAACCATCATCAATCACGATGATCTCGATGGCGCCCGAGTATACCTGTCGGAGGATGGAGTGCAGAGTATCGACAATAGCTTTTTCCTCATTATAAGCGGCAATCAAAATGCTGATTGGGGGATACTCTTCTATCGAAAGTATTTTTGGTCGGTGGTCTAACATCAAGCTAAACAGAATTAAACCGGAAATGTAACCAGGTAAGATCGCCATGCCGCCAATAGCGAATAGCGTGAGCGCCAAACCAAAAACTGATGAAAGATTGATGATCCAGGGTAACGCGATATATAGACTGAACGCTACCCAGAGTAGTGAGCCCAGTTGGGCTAGCATAAACTTACCGAGTACGGGGATGTACATTTTCCGGGGGTGCCGAATCATCTGCGGGGATGGGAGGTTTGGCAATAGATTGTCTATAATTAAGGGGCTAGTTAACACATCCTTTGATGTGTTATAGGTACTTGTAATATCTTCAGCCATCACTGATGGTTGTCGTGCTGGATCTGGGTTTCTTTGCGATCCGCATGCAGACCTCTTCTTCGGGGGTGATAAATTTAATGATTAATCAATCAATTAGATACTTATAACACGAGGCACTGGCGAATTGTCGCACATCTATCGTTAAGGTTCCGTTAACTGACCCTTCTGAGTGTCGCCAGCAAATCCCGCACGCTGCTCAATCTCGCGCACCATGCGTCCACCGGGGTCATCGGCGCCTGGGTCACTTTGCGCCGAATGGACGGCCAGTCCCGTTCCAATTTGCGCAGCGCGACAAGCGCCCTGCGCAGCCCTAGGATGTTCCTGTTGCGCAACGCCGCATCCATGGTGGAGAGCACGCCGCTCAGGGAGCGCGGCACATCCATGGCTTGCGCCACGGCCGCCATGCGTTCGCGACGTACCCGCGGATCCTTGTCCACATTGAACGACTTGACCCGCAGTTCCATGAAAAAAGACATCATGTCCCTTGATAGTCCGTCCAGCATTGGTCTGGACAGGTGGTAAATGAATTCGCATTCCTTACGGCGGTTTTCAGGATCTTCCATTTTCCGCAACGCAAGATAAATCTTTCCCGGGTTTTCCCCGTTGTCCGGCGCACCTGCGGGCAGAATCCGACAAAACGCCTTCTCGGCGTCGCTGTCCATTTCGGCGACTCCATCAATCAATGCGTGCGCGTCCTCCTTTTTTCTCTGCAATGCATTCTCCATTCAGAAGGAATAAATCCAATTCTAATTTACGGACGCAAGTCCTCCATGTCCTTCAGCAGAATATTCAACGGCAAGGTATTATGCGTCGATATTTCCGCTCCTTTCCAGTCTCCCCAATGCACCAGATACACCGCCAGCAAAGTCCACTCCACCGCGAACGCCATAACCATCAGCAGTTTTCCAAGCCATGGCAGAGGCTGATGCGAATTCGGAAGCCAACCGTGACCCGCATGGAAAAATGCCACGATACCCATGGCGATGGGCACGGTCAGCCGCAATATTTTCCAGACCTGGCGGAAAAAAATGCCTCTTCCCTGGGGGTATGGCCACCAGATGGGATATTCGGGTGATATGGATTCCAACAAATGAATCAGGTCTGGTCATATGGCGGATGACCGGAGTTTTTGCAAAGCCTCTGTCGCCCTTGGCCGGTGCCACAACGAAATGCCTTTTTGCCGCGTCAGCGCCGCCGTCACCAGCCACAGCAGGCCGGAAACCATGAAGAAAGCCAGCCAGTCGATAAACAGGGACAACAGCACGGAATGCCAGCCTCCCGAACCGGTCACCAGCGCGCCGAACAGGAACGCATACAACCCGATCACCCAAAGTGCTGTGATCATCGCCTGTGCGCGACGCAGCCAGCGCGGAAGATGCGCATCGCCATACACCGTGGCGACCTATCTGGCCGCTTCGGCATTGAGATGGGAGGGAACGTTCCCCGTCGACGGATCCATGCACGCCCCACCAAAACCGGCGTCCCAAAAACCCACCGAATAGGACATGGGAGAGTGTTTTGCGGGTTCCAGCAAAACGATATACACCCATAATCCCAACAACAACAAAACCAGACCAGTCTGTAACATGCGTTATATCCTCGTTCAGGAACTCCTGATCAACAATCGCAGCTATTCCGCCAAATCTTCCAGGTCATTCAACAGGACCTGCAACGGGAAGCTCACTCTGGTGCTGCGATCGGCCCCTTTCCAGTCACCATACCAAACCAAGGCCGAAACCAGGAGCACCCACTCGATGGCCATGGTCAGCAAAATGAGCAGCGTCCCCCATGTGCCCTGAACAAGAAGATGCCCTTCAGAGGAAACATTTGCACGAAAAAAGGCGATCACGGCATAAGCAGCAGGCAGGGCGATGGCGATGAGTCTCCAGGTGTAACGAAAATAACGTCCCTTATCCTGTGGATAGGGCCACCAGATCACCGAGGATGAGCCTATGTTTCGCGTGGCAGCGTCCAGCTTCCTGCTCGGGTCCGGCTGTTGCCGTATTTTCTGGATATCCAGAAGCGCCAGCGCACGCTTTGACCAAAGAATCCCTGATGATCGCACCTTGAAGAAAGCCCAGATGGTGAGCGCCCCGCTGAAGAGCCCCAACGTCACGACAACCATCAGCTCCGCGAAGAGCATGGAAAGGGGAGCCTTGGCAAACAAGGCAAGGCAGACGCTGTAGACGCCAACCACCAGAGCCATCACCGCCCCCGCCCAGATTTTCCGCCGATGTTGATCCCCCGATCGCCGCTGGCGATGATGGGATAGGTGTCCGTCACCGTCGGCCCCAGCAGAAACACTCCGCAGCCCATGGGGGTGCTGGCGGAGTAGGCGGGTTGAGGGCATCGACCACCGTGAGTCCCTGTTGGCCTATAATGGTCAGGTTGATGCCGGAACCGGAAGTCATGCCGGGGGCGACGATGATGTTCGCCGTGACGGAAGGTCCAGCCACGATATGAAACCCGTTCGCCAGGATCTGCCCGGTGGTGATGTGGAAAAACACCATGACTGGTTGCTGGTATGCGCCAAGTTCACCGATCCGCATGGCTCAATGCATTCGTCCGTTATTTAGTCTGAAAATTGAACACACCATCCCACTGGTCTTCAGGTGGAGTCGCCATGAAGTGCGCGATACGGTCCCGGTAGACCGCATATAGCTGACTCGACGGATTTTTCTTGAGCAGAATGGTCGTCAACTGCGCCATTGCGTCGGCCCAGCGTTGTTGGCGATAATAAGTACGCATCTGCTCGAACTGATCCAGTTCTTTGAGCTGTTCCGCATCCATCTTGCTGCGCAAGTTGATGGGTTCAAAGATGGATACTGGCTTTTCACGCCCCTTCACCCGGACCACATCAATCTCTCTAAAGATCACTTCCGGGACTAATCTGCGGGTGTCAGTGCCTGCGATGATATCGACCCCATATTTTCTGGTAAGCCCTTCGAGACGGGAGGCGGTATTCACGGCGTCGCCCATCACGGTGTAGGCCATGCGAAACGCCGAGCCCATATTACCCACATTCATCACCCCGGAATTGATGCCTATGCCGACGCGCAGGGCGGGCCACCCTTGCGCTTTGAACTCGGGTGCAAGCTCAACCAATCGGTCCTGCATTTCTAATGCCGCCAAGATCGCGTTACGTCCATGACGGCTGTCTGGAAGGGGCGCATTCCAGAAGGCCATGATGGCGTCACCAATGTACTTGTCGACAGTTCCCTTGTGTCTGTGAATCACCTCGGTCATGGCGGTAAGGTACATATTGATCATTGCGCTCAAATCCGTCGGTGACAATCCCTCGGAGATTCTGGTGAAATCGTATACATCAGCAAAAAGCACGGTCATGTCCCGGCTTTGCCCCTGCATGCTGAGTGCCTCTGGATATTTGGCCAACTCCCGAACCAGGGATGGTGGTACATACTGCCCGAACTTCGTGAGTATGTACTTTCTTTTTCTCGTTTCAAAGAAATACCCATAAAAGGTATTGACCACAAAAAGACAGATAATCAGCAAGATAGTTGGTGCGATGGGTATCACCAAGTTACCATATGTCCAAGCCACCAGGTTTACGGCGATGGTGACTATCAATGCCAGTACGGTTGCCCATAAGGATCGCAGGGGGCTCAATAGGGGCAGCAGAAACAATAGGATTAACCCAAGCAATGCGATTATGGAGATCGCGATTGCGGTTACATAGCCGGGCCGCTCCTTAATGGTGCCATGAAGAATGCCGTAGACCAGACTCGCCTGCGCCTCAATGCCCGGATATTCGGTGCCCACCGGCGTGGCGTGAAGATCGAGCAATCCGGGTGCAGTCATTCCCACCAACGCGATTTTTCCGAAAAGCGCGCCCGCTGGCACGGCTTGGTTCATCACGTCCGCTGCGGAGATAAATGGAAAAGTTCTACCGGTACCACGGTAGGGTATCAAAGCACTCCCGTGGGGACCCACTGGAATCCGCTTGCTACCCATTTGCAGCCACTCCATAACCCGATAATTGGAAGGTGCATTCTTCGGAAATCCCGGCTTGATGGGTGGTTTGCCCAGATAGATATCCGCCACCGCAAGCGACATAGAGCCATAATAAGCCCCATGATATTCAAAGAGCATGGGGGATCTGCGCAGGACACCATCAAAATCGGGAATCACCGTGAAGCAGCCCGCAGCCTTCGCATTTTTCTCGAAGAGCGGAAGATTGCCGCCGTAAGCATTGCCGGTTACAAAGGAGAGATGGCGCCCACGGAAAGTCCCCGGCGGAAACGTCGGCGGCGGGAGCACCCCGGCGTTGGTAGGGCCGGACCCCTCTTTCACGGTGGTGAAGTAGTAACCTAAAACGCTTGGAGAGTGCATCAACTGTTGAGCCAGTTGCGTGTCATAGTCGAGCTTTGACCTCCACACTCCCATCTGATCCTGAAACACCTTGCTCTTGTGAAGAGGTCCACTAGCGAGGGATTTCAGGACATCGAGGCCGGAATCCTTTTCCGGATCGGGAAAGGCCATATCCAGGCCGATGACCGCAACGTGGTAGTGGCTATTCAACTCACGGATCAGCTTCGCCAGTTTATAGCGCGGCCACGGCCAGCGTCCTTCGGCGGCCAGACTTTTTTGGCCGATGGAGATAATCACCACATCGGAATTTTTCGCTGGCCCAGGTGCGGTCAGGCGAAGGCGAACATCATAAGCGAATGCCTCAAGATTTCCGATGAATCTGCTGTGGAATACACCCAGGGAATAGAGGAGCATGGAGGCCAGCACCAACATGCCTAGCAGCACCCTTTGCTGATAGTGGCCTATACGCACCTGACGCTACCCCCACCAGTGTCCGGATGGGCGCGAAGCAACGATCTTCGTTTGCGGCAAATCGGACATGGCCGAATGATCTTTGATCGTTGTTGCGTCATTCATGAGGTACCGATGTCTCAGTTGGCAAGGCAAGCCCCGGCAGAAGGCATGCTATTCAGGTTAAGCAGTGTCTTGCTGGTATCCATGGCGGTAGGCAGGGCGTAGTTGAAATCTGGATTGCCGGTCAACAGTACGGGCCTTTCCATGGGGTTTCCAACCTTTCCATATTCTCCAGCCGTAAAATAATCCAGTCCCGCTTTGTTGCTGACTGCAATTTTTCCCTTATATACTTGCAAATAAAGTCCTTTTCCGGGGCATATCTGGTGCGGTTTGCCTTTGCTTTTGTCGGAGTCGCTGGGTGAACCGGAAGGGCCGGACTCATAGCTTACCCCTTTACACAGTAGCAACCCGAACTGCGTGCCGAGCACGCCGATGGTTGCCACGCCCGCATGGACCTTGTAACCGGCGGGGTTCTCATGGCCAATCCATCCATCAATCACACGCATGCCGCCCTGAATAAGGGACGCGACCATACCGCTTTTCTTGGGTTCGGATTTATTGAAGTGATAGGAAGATATCCGGAATACCGACTGAGGACGCAGCGTGACAAAACCGCCATCGCTGAAGCGTAGACGCACATAGCTGTTCTCTTGCGTCGTTATGGTCCCCTGTACCGGCAGCGTCGCCCCATCGCCCAGTATCTCCATCGAGCCATTGGGTAGTTGGGCAGAGACTGTACCAACAAGCGCCACGACCGTGGCAGCGGGAGTCGCCGCGACCGCCGACAGCGAAAACATTGCCAGTGCTATTCCGGTTAACTTACTGACAGACGTATGTGACATGGTGGCCTCCTTTGCTGGAATTGATTTTTGATGCCCCTGAATTCGGGTCGGTCTGTGTAATGATGTTGCTCATGTTTGATGGGATGGGCGGGATGCCAACTTCAGTGGGCGCGGTCGGCGACGAAGGTGGTACCGGTATTGGTGTCGTGCCTGCTGCAGGTTGTATCTGCTGAGCCACCACAGCAGTTCCGCCAGCGTTGGCGTTTACAATATAGGTAAAATAGTCGCCATTGAAGGTGGAGTTTGCAGTATATGTATAGGTGCCATTCCCGTTGTTGGTGACAATACCTTCAACCGGGTACTGCAGTACCCGGTTGAAGGCTAGTGGACCATTCTGGCCGCTAAAGGCGACGGATACCGATCCGTTTGGCTGGGCAGAGAGGTTTGGCGTGGACAGGTTATATTGTCCAGATGTGCCGAATGCCATCAGGCCACCAACAAGCTGAATGGGAGAAATATTGCTAAAACCATTTTTGAAGGACATATAACTGCTGGGAGCAACATTGAAAAACGCGTCGGGAACAAAATTCGTGGTGTCGATAGTTACCGGACCGGCGAAGGTCAACTGGCCGGAATTGTCAATACGGCCATTATTCATCAACTTTTCACCGATATAGTTTGTTCCCGTAAAAGAGATTTTGCCGTTATTGGTCACCGTTCCACTTTTTTCCGTGTAGCCGGGTGGAGACGTAAAGTTGGCAATCGTGATCTGTCCGTCAAATATGAGATTCCCTGTTGGAAAGGACAGGTTTGTGATAACTCCACCGGATGCCGCATTTATTGCAAAGGCGCCTGGCCCGATATTAAGATTGGTCGCGGAAAACTGGTTTGCGCTTATGGTCAGCGGGACTGTGTTATTCGAGTAAAGATTGACGGCACCACCACCGAGGACGACGTTCCCGGTTGCATATATTGATGATTGCAGGTTGATATTTGTCGCGGTCATGTTAATGTTTGCGCCAATAGGATTATTCGCTGTTCCTAATCCTGTGCCCGGTTCAAGATTGATGGCGCCGATTAGGCCTGTGCTCTGCAGGTCTAAAGATTGCGCCTTGCCGATGCTGGCTATAGGCGAGTTTATGGTTATTCCGTAAACGGCTTGCAGATGGATGTTTGAAAATGCAACAGCGGCCAATTCGGATGGGCTGATATAAAGCGTTTGACCATCATACTGGTTGGCGGAAATCCCGCCGGTAGTCAGTGGGGTATCGCTGGCAGAGTTGGCTGCTGTGATATTTATGAAATACGGGTCCAGCAACAACGATCCGTCCTGAAACCCAGGAGTAAGCGCCTGTCCACTGTACACTCCCTGGAGAATGAGGCCTTGCCCGGACAAATCCATCGTCCCGCCATTGCCGCCATTGCCGCCGCCATTGACCGCGACGGCGCCGCCGCTGGCGAGATACAGTGTACCGCCAGCCGCATTTATCTGAATGTGTCCACCGGCGTTGGCACTCTTGCCAACGCCGCTGGCGGTGGTCAGGCTGCCAGAGGCCATATGGATATTGCCCAAGGCCTCCAGCGTGATCTGACCGTTTTTACCCTGTACTGCCGTATTGGCATCCACCATGCCGTTCTGGTTAATCAGGCCGGCATAAATGCCGATCCGGCCACTCTCGGCGATGAGTTTCCCCATGTTCGTAGTGTCTCCCCCAGGCGACGACACGACCACCTGCAAAGCGGGGCTTTCCGGATTCACCAGATCGACGGAATGCCCTGCGGCCAGGATGATTTGGCCTTGTGGGCTGGTGATCAAGCCGCTGTTCTGGATACTCGGAGCCACCAGATAGACAAAGCCCCCCTGGGGAGTGTGTATGACCGCGGCGTTGTCGATGGTGCCGCCCTGTTGATCGGTGGCGAAGTTCAGTTTGTCGGTCGCAAAGTTCTTGTTGGAGAGATCAAGGGTGCTCGCCACCAGCCCCGCTGTATCAATGGTGGCACCGGCCCCGAAGACGATCCCGTTGGGGTTGATGAGAAAAACCCGGCCATTGGAAAGCAGGGTTCCCAAAATCTGGGAAGGATCCGGACCCGTCACTCGGTTCAGCACGGCACTGGCTGCGCTCTGTTGAATGAAACGCGTCAACTCGCCTGCGTTGATGGAGAATCCGTTCCAGTTGATGATCGTGCCGGGGGTGTTGGTGATGGTCAGCGCATTTCCATTGTTCAGGAAGGCCACCTGACCGCTGATTACTTGCGGACCCATGGGGTTGGCTGCCGCCACTAAGGGCCACAATGCCGCCAAGGCGCACGCCATTCGCAGTTTTTTCCTGGATTGTGCTGCCGACCGGGTTTCTTTGGCGGATCGCATGGCTATCACCTCCCTTATTCAGAATTTAGAACACAAGGGCCAGACTGCCCTGCACACGATTACGGGTGTAGGGACCGAAAGCCCCGGCATGCAGGACGCGGGCATAATCCAGCTTGAAACTGAGATTTCTGGCGACAACAAGATCAAGCCCGACGCCTGCACTGGAAATATTCAGATAAGGGGTATCCCCTGGCTGGGGATCGTTCAGCCAGGTCCATCCGGCATCATAAAAAACGATCGCTCGCAGGACGGCGTCGGGGAGGCCCAGAGAATGGCTGAAGCTGGGAGAATACACCTCCAGGCTGCCTTGAATTCCGGAGTCGCCGGTGTACTCACGATCATAAAAACCGCGCACCGATTGCAGACCGCCCAAACCAAACTGCGCGCCGGGAACCAGCGCATCGGTGGTGAATTGTCCGTTACCGAACATTCTGTACTCCCACTGTCCCCATAAGGTGTGGCGATAGTCCATAGAAAGACGAAGCAGATGATAGTCCGGGTTGGCGCCGACGCGGTTCAGTGCAAAGGCGCGACTTCCCCCGTTCGCTCCCCAAGGGATATTCTGAACAGCGCTCAAGCGTGCGCTGAAAAGGCTTCGCCTGCCCGTATAACGGCCGCTGTAGGCAATGCTCAGGGGATGCACAGTGACATTATTGCCTATGGGCGTCCCCAAAAAACTGATGTTGTTCCGGTAGGCCGTGTAGTCCATGCCATACGTCAATTTTTGCTGATAATGCTGGCTGCTCTGCAGGTATTGATCATAATGAAGGCCCATGAAAAGACCCTTGCCCGTGACGTTAAAAACCTGTCCCACCGTTCCCGCGTTGATGTTGGTATAACCGGCAAAGAAATTGAGAGCGCCATCAAGACGATAAAACGGGATACTGTAGCCAATTCCATAGGCATTCACCCGGCCGAGATGGCCCGGTGCTGTAGTGTACTGCAACGTCAGCACCTGATCCCGGTTGGCGACATTGGCATACTGCATACCGACACCCAGCAGGAAGGTCCCCGTTTGCGGATTGCCCGTGTTGTTCAAGGTCAGGAAGGTACGCCATGGACTCTGGCCGCTGACTGAAGCCTTCGCAGCAATGGTATCTGGTTCTTCACCCCGACTCAGTTGGACCGTTGTATATTTGCTGGGGTTCTCATTGGCCAGCGCGAGATCTGCGTTGATATCGCGCATATTGGGAATCTCGCCGACCACCAGGGCGGGGAGACTGCGCAACACATTGGCGCGGTTATACTGCGGCCCACTGATAACGTGAATGACACCGATATGCGGAGATTTCACGCGAAACAGAACGATCCCGCTTTGGAGTTTCTGCGCTGGAAGAGAGACTATCACCGCATTATATCCGGCATCTGCATAAGCCTGCTGCAGGGCGGCGCGCGCCGCCTCTATTTCGGAAAATGTGCATTGAGGACCCGTGTAGCGCCGCAAGACGCTCCGCGCGGTGCCAGTGCTGATAAGATGCGGACCTTCAATGCGATAAGCCGTGACGGGAAAATGCAAGGTGCCGACCATTTTCTCCATGGCCGCGTTCGCTTTCTGGGCGGTCCATGGAAAACAGGCCATCATGAAAAAAATGACCAGGACGGGCCTTCCATGTTTATTCTTGTTGCGCATCTGGCTCTCCGTTATTACCGCCTGTCAGTTATCAGAAAGATCTATGTTTTCGTCCAGGAAATTCTGATATTCCTGCGCACTGACAATGTGCGTGCCATCACAATTGAATTGCATGCGGATCGTGTCCCGCGTAATGCTGATGCCGAAATTGCGCAAATAGAAATTAGGTATCTTTCTCAGTGCCATCAATGTTGCAAGCACCTTGACAATTTCATCCTGGGCTAACGGTTGCCAGTCCTGGTAGTAATTGTGATATGCCGATTTGAGATGCCGGGGAATCTCAATGTGTTCAAGTTCTTTATCTATTGCACCGTACATCAGCCTGATGATATTGGCCTTTTTGACATAGTCGATAGCTGGAAAGTGGCGGTCCAGATAGGCATCGTCGATTAACTTCTCGACAGGGTGTATTTCGTAGTTGAATGGATCAAATATCGATGTAAGTCCGATTTCTGAGCTATTAAACTGAATATACATTTCGCTTACGCATCGTTCGAGCAGCAAGGTATGCAGCTTTTTCACCAATTCTGGAAGCACCTTGTCCACCCGGCTCTCGTAACGCTCCCGTTCAAAGGCCGTTTCACGCATGGAAGGGTCTCCGGCGATAGCCACCTTCACGTTTTTTTTGTTCAGCCCGGTGCTGGCCAATACGTTTTCCTTAAGCGCCAAGCCTGCGGTGCGACGCGCCATAATCCGATTGATCTTGTCGCTGACGTCGCCATTCGCTTGAAGTACCTCAAGGAACGCAGCCTTGTTCAACACCACCAGTTGAACGTCAGAAGTGGCGGCAACGCTTGCTGATCGTCTGCCAGTGTTGATGACCGCCATTTCACCAAAGAAGTCCCCGGCACCCAACTGGCCCACGGTGACGCGATTGTTGAATTCCTGTAATGCGACGGTGAGCTCTCCCGCCTGGACGAAATATACAGCCGCCGCCTCATCGCCTTCAGAAAAGATGATGTCGCCTCTGGCGTACTGGGCGGCAGTCCCTATCTTTTTGAGTATCTCTATATCAGAGTATTCTAACTTGTCTTCACCCATGTTGCTCACCTCTTTTAGCATGCTTCTATGAAAAACGCCCAAATTTAGAAATCGTTTCATCATATGGCAGCAAGATACTGGAAACAACCTGCTAAAGCCCTGTCGCTCCGACTTGCGGAACAAGATGAGGTGCAGGGCGTTTTGAGCACCGTCCGTCACAGCCATTTATCCGCCTTTGGCTGTCGCCGGACCAGGTGATAGCGTGGTATGGAGCGCGCCCCGTGATTTTGCGAATCCGAATCCAGCAACGCAGGATATCATTTGCTTCGTTTATTGTGCGTTTATCGGGTTCTCGATATTAAATCGATTCGAAAAACGTAGCATTGGCTTGGTGTTTGTCGGTTGCCATTCAGCACCCGCAGTGGCGAAGTGGCTGTACCGTATCGCCTGGGGCTTGACGAGCCAGTATGGCGTAGACATTATTACCTAGGTCACCGTGGGAAAACCGCCCCGGCGCCGTTGGCTGTTTTGTTGACGCAACGCCCTGTTATCGTTTCTATTAGGATTTCTATAAAGCACTTCAAGTCTCATCCTCCAGGCTAAACATAGAGAAATACCATGAAAATGCAAACGCTGGGCTGCAGTGGTGGTATCGGCGCCGATTTGCGCACCACCACCTTTTTGGTTGATGATGATATTCTGATAGACGGTGGGACAGGCCTGAGCGATTTGAGCCTTGAAGCGTTGGCGCGCATCGATCACATTTTTATTACGCACTCTCACCTGGATCACACCGCCTGCATCCCTCTGATGATTGACAGCGTGGGGCGCTATCGTAGCAAGCCGATCAGACTTTACGCCACGGAGGCGGTACTCCGTATCCTGCGCGAACATATGTTCAACTGGCTGCTGTGGCCCGACTTTGGCTGTATTCCCAGCGAAGCCGAGCCTTTTGTGACCTATCATACGGTTGCAGTCGGTGAAGCCGTGGTGCTGGGGGGGCGCAGCATTACGCCCATCCCTGCCCAGCATGTGGTGCCGGCCGTTGGGTATCATTTGGACAGTGGGGATGGCAGCCTCGTTTTCACGGGCGACACCACCAGCAATGATGCCCTGTGGGACACGGTCAATCGGATCGATAATCTCCGCTACGTGATTATTGAGACGGCATTTTCCGATGAGCAAAAAGACATCGCGATTTTGTCGAAGCATTTGTGTCCAGATCTTCTGGCGAAGGAACTGGCGAAGCTGCGGCGTCCTGCAGATGTCTACGTCACGCATCTCAAGCCTGGTGAAGAAAACATCATTGCTGATGAAATTGAGGAGTCTGGTGGATCCTTTTGCCCTAAGATCCTGCAAAGAGGACAGCTTTTCGAGTTCTGACCACGTTATGAACAACAAGATATCAGCCGGAATCACCCCCTCTGCTGGCAAAAGTTATGCGGGCACGGATTTGTGGATTGTCCGTTGAGAGCGGAACGCCTTACCTCATGGGGTCGGAAGGTAGCAAGGATGAATGCAGGGCGGTCGCGCCCCGCGACACGCGGGTGGGGCCATATGAATATCCGATGGTTTGCAAGGAGGGAACATGCGTGACCAGACGAGGATAAGGATTCATCTCCTGGGCAAAATGCGGGTTGAAGTTTTCGGTCGGGAATGTCCTCTCCCTTATCGTCAGGTGCGATATCTGCTTGCCTATTTGGCCATGGAACGCCAAGTGGTTCATCGTTCCCTGCTGGCACAGGTGCTGTGGCCCGGAGTTGCCGCGGATGTTGCCGCGAACCGTCTCCGACAGGCTATGCATGCCTTGCGCACTACAGTGGGTACCAATGAAACCATTATCGCGGCTTCCCGCTTTGAGGTGGGCCTGCACCCGCTGACCAGGATCTGGATCGACATCCAGGCTATCAGAGAGCATGTGGAAAAAGCCAACATCCATGCCCTGCGCAAGACCCTTTTGTCCGGCCCGACGCAGTTCCTTGCAGAGGAAAAGCCCGATGGCCTCCGCTGGAATGCGTGGGTAAAAAAGCATAGGGACAGATTTGAAAAACTCCTGGATGCCGCTTTTCACCTGGTTCTGCAAAGCGATAAAGGGAGCAAAAGCACGGACGCGTTGTTGGACTGGGCGGCGCACTGGGCCAAGTGGCGCCCTCTGGCGGACGCCCCGCAATGCGCCATGGCGGAACTCCTGCTGGGGGCGGGGCGCCCTCACGAGGCCGCGCAGCACTTGGCCTGTTATCGCATGGAATTGGCGGAACGCATGGGCAGAAAGCCGGGTCAACAGTGCCTTTATCTGCATAATAGGGCGCAGTTTCTATCCGCAGGCCAGGACCGGAGGAAATCAGGCGATCGCGAAAATGGCGATTTGATGACCATGGCAGGCGCTGCCGGTTCTTTTCATCACTACTTCGTATGGATCCTTGCGATCGGCTCTCAGGATTGGGAGTCGGATGATGTTTTGGGTGAGGTGGCCGAGCATCTGAATCTGTGTTTCGACATAGCGAAGAAAATAGCGCGAGATTATGGCGGTTTTCCTTCTGTGACGGCCAAGGGATGGATAGAGATTCGCTTTGGTCTGGAAAGCCAGCAGGAAAATGTCATCCGGGCGCTAGGGGCAGCTTTTGCCCTGCGCCAGGCCGTGCCCAAAGGGCATTCCCCTTATATCGGCCTCCATTGCGGCAGGCTGATGGTGGATGCGATGTTCAGTATTTTTATCGGGAATGTCGGTGAAAAGGCGGCGTCCGTGGCGCTCCGCGACAGAAGTGGCCACGGTATGGTGTTGAGCGCCGAGGCCTGGGCCATCCTGCGGGACCATCGGCAGATCCGTGCCGTAGCGGAGAAACTTGGCAATCTGGTGACCGAAGAACCGGCGTACCGGCTCAAAAGCTATCAGGCCTCCCCGGTCCTGCCCAGCCATACCAAGTTTGTTGGCCGGAAGGACGAACTCGCCATGATTCGCGCTCAGGCGGGACAGGTCCTGGAGAAACGGTCAGGGCGGATGATCTGGATCCTGGGCGAAGCCGGGATCGGGAAAAGCCGGCTGGTGATGGAGGCGGGTGCGATCATCCCTGGGGAAATGGCCAAGGTCGTCTATCGCTGTTCTTTTCAGCAACAAAGAACCCTGCTCTATCCGGCGGCCAGTCTCATCCGCGAATTCTTTGACCTCTCCGGCGCAGCAAGATCGGTCGGGGCGCAGCGATTGCGGGAGGGGTTGGCGCGCTTTGATGTGGTCGATCCGGACATCGTGCGGACCTGGACGATATGGCTGGGATTGGCGGATCAGGAAACGCCCGCAGGAGACACTGCTCAGGCCGGTGACAAGGAAACGCTGATGGAAAGCCTCCTGGACATCCTCCCGCGCTTTTTGTCATATGGCCCGAGGTTGTTGGTGCTGGAGGACTTTCACTGGGCAGATATGGGCAGCATGGAGCTGGTGGTGCGGCTCCTGAAAAATCTCGTGAACCTGCCGGTGCTGCTGTTGCTCACCACCCGTCACCGCTTGCCGACGCTGGAAGGGATCGCGGCCAACGAAAGCTTTTCGGATCTCGGTCCTATACCCTGGGCGGAGAGCCTGGCCATGCTGCGGAGCCTCCATGGCGGGCTGCGGGAGGATGATCTGGCGATCGTCGAAAGGTCCGCGGGCGTACCCTTGTATCTGGAGGCTCTTGCTTTGGATGGTTTGCCAAAGGCGCGGCGCGGTCCGGGGGTTGCGGACATCCTGGCGCCGCCCGCTGATTTGCTCTCGATGCTTGACGCGACCGTGTTCATCGGGCGTCTTTATCTGGATATCCTCCAGGCGGCGGCGGTCATTGGCGAAGCGTTTACGCAGGATTGCATTCTTGCCCTGCTGCCGGACAAAACAGCCGCCCAGTTTGCGGAAGCGCTCACCTATCTGACGAAGCATGGAATATGGAAGCAGCGGCAAGGGGGTATCGTGTTCCGGCACATGCTGGTGCGCGATGCCGTCTACGATGGAACCCCGGCCGGTCGGCGCAAGCATCTCCATGCCGCCGCTGCGGAGTGCTTTTCGGCGATGGAGCAGGGAGCGGACCCTGCTTATCTCGGTTGGCACTACCTCCATGCCGACATGCCCGATGCCGCCGCCGAACACTTGTTGGTCGCGGCGAAGCGGTCGCTTACCTTTGGGGATGGTCAGTCAGTCAGAAAGTGTGACGAGTTAACGGTGAATTAACGATAAACCTGCTAAACTGTATCGTCGTTGTAGTCAGATACTAATTCGTAGTACCACCTAAACTTATGAGGAACCAGAAATGAGCCACCCATCTTCGATGCATTCCCGTCTTTCCCCCATCGTGCTCGCCATCGCCACCGCGCTGGCGGCCCCGGCGGCCTTCGCCGTCCCCGCTTCCAACGCCCTGCCGACCAACGGCGCGGTCGCCTACAGCGGCGGCGCGTCCGTCGTTGCCAACACCAGCCAGATTCCCAACAACCCCGGCGTCCCCGGCCTCACCACCTACAGCACCGGCCTGACCATCAACATCAGCGGCACCGTGGCCTCCGCCAACACCCCGGTGGTGATCGACTGGAACGCCACCAGCGGCGGCGCCACGCTGAATCCCAACGCCACTGGCGGCGGCTTCAACGTCGGTTCCCAGGCCGTCGCCTCCTTCGTCAACAACGCCCAGCTTTCCGGCAACACGCCGACGACCGTCAACGTCCTCAACATCGACACCACCGGCAACCCTTCGCAGATCTACGGCCAGTTGGACATGCACGGTAACGGCGGGGCCCTGTGGGTGGCCAACGCCAACGGCATCGTCGTGGGCAGCGGCGCCGCCATCACCTCCCCCGGCGGTTTGGGCCTGATCGCATCGCCTAACGCCACCTCGACCGGCACTCTGGCCACCAGCTTCACCAGCGGCACGGCGGCCATCGACTTCAGCGGCGCCACCACCACCGGATATGTCACCGTCGACCGCAACGCCAACCTGAGCGGCGTCGGCACCTTCCTGCTCGTGGCCGGCAACAACAACGTCAACGTGGCGACGACGCCCGGCAGCGGCAATCTCTACATCGACGGCGGCATCGGCGCCAACGTCACCACCACCACCGGCGTGATGACCGCCAATGACGCCACCGGGCAGTATGGGGACGCCACGACCGCCGTGCTCGTCAACGTCGGCAGCACCGCCAGCCCCTACGCCAACCTCACCGCCCTGGTGGACGGCAATCTGACCAACATGGGCAGCCTCACCGTGACCCAGGGGCAGATCAACTGGATCAACGGCACCTTCGTCAACTACGGCACCCTCGACGTGACGCCGGTCGTTGGCCAGAGTTACGGCGTGCTGGGCTTCAACACCTTCACCACGCAATACATTCCCGGCGGCCTGACCAGCAACACGCAGACGGTCTACGGCAATACCGCCAATCCGTTCCCCACCGGCAACTTTGAGAACGCCGGCACCGTGAATGTGACCGCGGCTGGCAGCAACGGCTTCGTCTTCTTCGGCACGGGCTTCCAGAACGATCTGGGCGCCACGCTCAACGTCTCCGGCAGCGAGTACCTTCTCACCTCCGCCAACGGCGTCACCCTGGCGGGCATTCAGAACTCCCTCAGCGGCGGCCTGACGGTGGCGGCCCTGGGCGCCAACTCCGTGGTCAACATCCAGTCCCAGGTCAACGCCAGCACGGGGATCCTCCTGGCGGCCAACACGGCCAACATCAGCAGCACGGCCACGACTCCCGGCGACTTCACCTTCTACGGCCCCGAGTCCGGCGCCGCGCAGATGAACCTCGCCTCCGGCGGCAGCATCACCGGCGCGAACCTCTACATGGGCACCCAGGGCAGCGCGTCCTCGACTAACTTCGTCGTGAACGGCACGATGGACGGCACCACCAGCGTGGTCTTCGGCGGCGCCACCACCCCCACCGGCAACGTCTCCGGCGCGGGCAGCATCACCACGCCCAGCCTGACCTTCGCCAACCTCCAGGGATCGGTGAACAACATCATCTCCCCGGTGATCGCCCTGAACGGCTTCAAGGTCAATGCACCGGGGGCGGGCAATATCGCGGTATCCGTCACCGCCGATAGCCCCACTGGCCCGCAGGGCGTCAACCTCAAGGTCAACGGCAACCTGACCATTGACACCGGCGGCACCATCGCCATCCAGGCGGGCGGTACTCCTCCGAGCAACGCCGGCAGCATCCTTTACGTCCAGGCCAGCGGCAGCATCACCGCCACGGACCCCACCGCCCCCAACAACTACGGCGGCATCGCGGTTCCGAACACGACCTACGGGCTCTTCCAGTTCCCGGGCCTGGTGTACCTGCAGAGCGGGACCACCCTGGACGTGGGCAGCTTGACGACGCCGGTGGTGATCGCCAACGCCTATAGTCCCAACGCCCCCTTCGGCCGGGCCGGGGTCTTCCTGATCGCGCCGACCATCAACTACTACGCCAACGTGCTCTACACCAACGGTAACGCCGGCGTGGTCTTCGCGGCGCCGTACAACGGCCTGGGCTTCCCCAATGCCGTCATCAACGGGGCCCTGTCGTCCACGGCGAATCTGATGCCGCAGATCGACTTCCTGCGGGCCGTAACGCCGACGACGACCTACCCCTATGGTCTGGAGCTGGTGCCCACAGACACCTTCACCAACGCCAACGGCAACCAGCAGCAGTTCCAGACCTTCCTCAATCTCTACTAAGAGATTGGGCGCGGGTTAGGCAAGGCGTTCGGGGGCAGAGATGTTTTCTGCCCCCTTTTGTTTCCACGCGAGGCGCCGATATGGTAGAAAGAACCATGATGAAGGCTTGATTCAGCAATTCGATTTACAGAAAGGGAGATCATGTTCATGTACAGAACCGACCAATGCCAGCAATTCCGTCGCCGCACCCTGGTCGTATCCATCGGTGCGGTGCTTGCCACCCTTGCGGCGGCTCCGGCTTTCGCCGCTCCGTCCCCCGGCCAGGTACCCGGCCAGGGCAATGTCATCTATAGCGGCGGGACCACCGTCACGGTCACCACGGGTGCCCTTCCGGGACCCACTTACACCTCCGGCGAGACCATCACCATCAGCGGTGCGGCCGCCACCCCGGCGGTAGTCCTGCAGTGGGGCGGTTCCAGCGCCTCCACCCTGAATTCCAGCGGCACGCCCGGCTTCAATATCGGTAATCAGGCCTCGGTGACCATCGCCAACAACGCCACCGGACCCAGTGCCACACCCATCCAGTTGAGCGTCCTCAACATCGACGCCTCGGGCAATCCGTCGCAGTTGTACGGCCAGCTCGTCTACACCGGCGGCACCACCGCCGGACCCGGCAGCCTCTGGGTCGCCAATCCCAACGGCATCGTCGTCGGCTCGACGGCGGTCATCAATGCCCCCAACGGCCTCGCCCTGCTCAACGACCCCGCCGCCACCAGCCTGGGCTTCGCCCAGAGCTTCGCCAGCGGTTCCGTGCCCATCAATTTCCAGGGCGGCAACAACATCGCCAATGTCGGCGTCGCCATCCAGTCCGGGGCCAGTCTGGGCAGCGTCGGCGGCTTCCTGCTGGTGGCGGGCTACGGCAGCGTCAACATCGCCTCCGCCGCGTCCTCCACCGTTCCCCTCATCGTGGACGGCGGCATCGGCGCCAACGTCACCACCACCGCCAACGTCTCCGCCGGCAATCTGATCGCCAACGA
>JAKAVW010000350.1 GCA_021827445.1 Pseudomonadota bacterium | reverse complement strand
CGTGCTGACCTTCGGACGGATGAATTGCATCGTGTCGTAAATCGCCATGCCCGCAGTGACAGAGCCACCCGGGCTGTTGATGTAAAGCTCGATGTCTTTATCCGGATTTTCTGCTGTCAGAAAAAGCAACTGAGCGACGACCAGGTTGGCCATCATATCTTCTACCTGCCCCACCATGAAAATCACCCGCTCTTTGAGCAGCCGCGAGTAAATATCATAGGATCGTTCGCCGCGTCCGGTCTGCTCGACCACGATGGGCACATACCCCAGGCCCTGTACGGCGGGCGCCAACTGGTCTCCTGACTGTTTCCACATAATCCATGCTCCTGTCTGTTAACACGACACTGCGTCGGACACCGGTTATTCTGCGTTTGCTTCAGCTGCCGACGCCCGACCGATGAGCTGGTTAAAGCTGACAGACTCGTCTGTCACTGTAACACGCTCTAGAAGCCATGCCACCACTTTGTCTTCCAGCACCATGGCCTCGGCCTGCTCCATCTGCTCGGGATTATTGCGGTACCAGTTCACGAACTGCTCAGAGTCCTCATACTGTTCAGACATGTCCCGAATAATCTGAGTGATTTCAGCCGTGGATGCCCGCAGCTTTTCGCGCCGGACGATTTCTGATAACACCAGGCCGAGTACTACACGCCGCTTGGCCAGCGCCTCCAGATCACCGCCGCCAGCCGCCGCATTGGCGTCTTTTTGCAAACGCTCCAATTCCTGTCCGATCATTTGCCTGGGCAAATCGGGATGGTTGCTCTCCGCTACCAGTTCCAGAATCTGCGCTTTCACCTGACCCCGGCTAATCCGCTGGGCTTCACGTTCCAGATTTTCCCGTACTTCCTGCCGCAATATGGCTACATCCCCATCCTCAATACCGAGTGCCAAGGCAAAAGCCGCGTCCACTGCGGGCAATTGGGGGGCCGCCACTTCCTTGACCTGAAGGTGGAACTGGGCGGCCTGACCGGCGAATTCCGGAACATGATATTCTGCCGGAAACTGTACCGCGACGGCCCGGTCTTCTCCCGCAGACATCCCCAGCAGTCCCTGCTCAATGCCCGGCAGCAGACGGCCGGAGCCCAGCACCACGGGGTAGTCAGTCACCTCGCCACCCGCCATGGGGACACCATCGATGGTCCCCTGAAAGTCCACGGTAACCTGGTCTTCATTCTGGGCGGCACGCTCGACAGGCACATAAAAACGCCGTTGCTGACGCATGATATCTATGGTGGCATCTACGTCGGCGTCAGTCACTTCAGCCGTTTTGCGGATCACAGTAGCGTCCGGCATCTGCGGGGCAAACTCGGGATACACCTCTACCACAGCCGTAAACACGAGGTCCTCACCACGTCCACCCTTCTCGACCTGTACTTCCGGTCTTCCAACCGGACGTAAGGACTCATCACGCACTGCCTGAGAATAGCGTTCATTGATGAGATGATCGAAGGTCTCCATGAGGGCATCCGAACCGTAATGGCGTTCGATGAGGACCATGGGCGCCTTGCCGGGCCGGAATCCGGGTAACCGCGCGGAGCGCGCCTTGTTACGCAGGCGCTGGGATACCCCACTCTCCACCTCACTGGCGGGAATGGTCACATGGATGTGTCTTTCCAAAGGCGCGGCCTCTGGTGTCGAGATTTGCATGAACTGATCCTTCTTTTGCATTTTGTCTAAGCCTAAACGTTAATAGTAAACACAAGCCACCTGCCTCTCAAGGTCAGTGCAGACCTCGGCTCCCCGGTTTAACGGGCGTCCCGCCAACTGCACAGAGCGGACAATCAACAGCTTCCCAGGTACGTACCGGGAGCGTCAACAGCGGAAAAAATGGTACGTCGTCAAAATCGCTGAATCCTGAACTGCGATCAATAATCGCCGATGCCGCTAATACTTGCCCGCCTGCTGCGGTAATGGCCGCTATGCATTCCCGCATCGAGCCACCCGTCGTCGTAATATCTTCAACCACTAACACGCCTTCACCCGGCGCCAGCGCAAAGCCCCGGCGCAGCACCATCTGCCCGGCTTCCCGCTCGGTAAACAGGCTGCGTACTCCAAGCGCGCGGCCGCATTCGTAGGATACCAGAACCGCGCCCATGGCTGGTCCCACGACACAGGAAATACGCTGCCGCAAATCCGCAGGAATACCCGCTACCATCGCCGCACACAGTCGCGCTGCATGTCCGGGATGTTGCAGTATCTTGGCCGACTGCAGGTAGGTATCACTATGTAGCCCGGAGGATAGCAAAAAGTGTCCTTGGAGCAGCGCCCCATTTTCTTTGTACAACACCACCACCTCGTCTGCAGTCACAGCGACCCCTTCTCCATGATCAATGTTACGTGAAGCAAAGCCCTTACCACCCCATTCAATCCAGCATATTAGTCGGATTTCTGAGAATCAACGGGATTTCCTGCCAACTCACTCAATATCTGGCTAAGGGCCTGTGCCGGATCTTTAGCAGCCGTGATAGGTCTGCCCACCACGAGGAAATCCGATCCTGCCGCCAGTGCCGCTGCGGGCGTCATAATACGCCTCTGGTCATCCTCCACATACTGCGCGGGACGAATCCCTGGGGTCACACGCAGGAGTTCAGGCACGACCTCCCGCAGACGACTTGCCTCCAACGCAGAGCAGACGATACCATCCAAGGCACATTCCGCTGCAAGTGTCGCCAAACGCCCAACCTGATCCTGCACCGAAATGTTGACGCCAACTTCGCGTAAAGCGGCGTCGTTCATGCTCGTGAGCACCGTCACCGCAACCAGGAGAGTCCGCCGTGTCCCAGCGGCGTCATTCACCGCTTCGCGCGCAGCGCGCAGCATGGTGCTACCACCACTCGCATGTACGTTGAGCATCCATACGCCGAGACGCGCTGCTGTCCTGCAAGCTTTGGCGACGGTCTGCGGAATATCGTGAAATTTGAGGTCAAGGAATACGTCAAATCCTCGCTCCTGCAGGCGCTCCACAATGGTGGGGCCGCAGGCGGTAAAGAGTTCCTTACCCACCTTGACCCGACACGCGGCAGAATCAAGCTGATCCGCCAAAACCAGGGTGTCGCGTTCGTTCGCATAATCCAGCGCAACAATGAGCGGCGAAATCACAAACTACACTCCCCAGAAAAGGTGCCCCACTGACGGCAGCTAGGGCAACGCCAATAGTACTGAGGACTTTGATAACCACAAGACTGACAATAAAAAACCGCCGGCTCCACCGGCAACCTTCTCACCGCCACCGCCATGACGGGGTACAGCGCAGGCTCCGGCGCACAGGGATCCAGTTCCAGCAATACCTGCATCACCCGCATATCCGGCTGCCGCAACAGAACATGCCTTAAATATGCCGTCGCCGCGGGGGTTCCTTCGACCGCCCGCAAGGCATGCGCCAAAAGTTTTACGGCCAATGGCGAATTACACATTTTTAACAGGCGTTCACGTGTTTCTTGCGCACCCGCGTCGTTCGCAGCATATCGTAAAACGCTCAGAAAGGGTTCCAAAATAAGCAGAACCACAGACTCCACTGAA
>JAKAVW010000349.1 GCA_021827445.1 Pseudomonadota bacterium | reverse complement strand
CCACGGTTCACCGCTTGGACATGGATCAAACCGCTCCCAGAGATCCCCAACAAGCGAAAGGACGCACTCTGGTGAACGGCTCGATCCTTCAGTTCTGTAGCAGGAACGCGATGCGCTACGTGCCGAATTGCGTGTACGATATCGACGCCGGAGGGTCTTGCTCACACCCTGGCTTGTCAGCGCTGGCACTCATGATTAGGTGGCGCCTACCCCTCTCTGGGTGTCCTGCATCTTGACCCTCAGAGCAATGACGAGGTCGACCATGATCGATGCCGGATCCTACAAATTGGCCCTTACCCAACAACGACGAAAGCCAAGAGATCGTTCAGACTGGTCATTGTTGAATTTATCTCATCACCATATATCGATTATCCTATCTTATCCCATTGGCATTTCAGGCATAGTATGGAGATTTCAACAGAAGGAGTGCGCCATGTCACCGAAAGAATCCCCTCAAAACGGTCGCCAATCCCTCGGCAATCTTGCACCAAAACTCGCTGAAATCACCGACACCGTGCTTTTCGGCGATATCTGGGAGCGCCCATCCTTGTCCAAACGGGACCGCAGTCTTATCACCTGTGCAGCGTTGGTCGCTCTGGGAAAGACGGAGCAAATGGCCTTTCATTTCCCTCGCGCCCTGGAGAATGGCGTGACGTCGGAGGAACTCATCGAAGCCATCACGCACCTCGCTTTTTACGCCGGATGGCCCAGCGCCGTGTCGGCAATCAACCAGATTCAAGAGCTGGTTGCGGCGGGCACAGTGGCACTATAGGAGGAAACATGGAATATCGTCGATTGGGGCGCAGCGGCCTGAAGGTCTCTCCCTTGTGCCTGGGGGGCATGATGTTTGGCGGAATCAGCTCCGAAACGGTCTCCCGCGACATCATGGCGCATGCCAGAGAGGTCGGGATCAATTTCCTGGACACCGCCGATGCCTATAGTCAGGGGGAATCCGAGCGGATCATTGGGCGTGCCATTCGTGGAGAACGGGATCGGTGGGTGGTTGCCAGCAAGGTGGGTTACCCATCTGGGATCGACAGTCCAACCGGCGCTGATCTATCCCGCAAATATATTCTGAAAGCCGTAGAGGAAAGTCTTCAGCGCCTCGGCACGGACTACATCGATCTCTATTACCTGCATCACGATGACGAAAGCACGACCCTGGAAGAGACTATGCGCACCCTGGCGGATCTGCTGCATCAAGGAAAGATCCGGTACTATGGGGTTTCCAACTTTCGCGCTTGGCGACTCGCGCAAGTCGCGCACCTGGCGGACGCGCTCGGCATCGATCGTCCGGCGGCCTCCCAACCTCTGTATAACGCCATGAACCGGATGGCAGAGAATGAATTGATCCCGGCCTGCCAGTTCTATGGCGTTGGCGTTGTACCCTATAGCCCCCTCGCCCGAGGGGTACTCACCGGGAAATATCTCAACCTGTCGGAATTGCCTGAGGGCAGTCGTGCGGCTCGTCAAGACCGGCGTATCCAACAGACCGAACTCCGTCCCGAATCCTTGCAGTTGGCCCAGCGGATCCTGGCACATGCGGTTCAGAAAGGGAGCACGGTCGGGCATTTCGCCCTCAATTGGGTGCTGCATAACGCCCTGATTGATTCGGTGATCGTTGGCCCCCGTACGCTGGAACAATGGTTGGACTACTTGGCCGCTCTCGAGGAGGCTTTTGATGCTGAGGACGAGGCGCTGGTCGACCAGTGGGTTGCGCCTGGGCACCCTTCGACTCCGGGGTTTACTGATCCCCAGTATCCGGTGACCGGGCGAATCCCGCGAAATGTAGTATTCACACATCCCCAAGGAGGTATCGGATGACGAGTCATCCTATCGAAGGTAAGGTCGTGGTCATCACGGGCGCTAGCAGCGGGCTGGGCGAGGCTACTGCCCGCCACCTCGCTGAACTTGGCGCCATCGTGGTTTTGGGCGCTCGTCGCAGGGAACGGATTGAATCCTTGGCCGATCATCTGCAGCAGCAAGGTCAGCGGGCACTGGCGATGGTCACCGACGTGACCGAAAGGGCACAGGTGCAGCGGCTCGTGGACAGTGCGGTGAAGACCTTTGGCCGGATAGACGTCATGATCAACAACGCTGGCCTCATGCCCAGTTCCCCCCTGGGTCGACTGAAAGTGGAGGACTGGGATCGGATGATCGACGTGAATATTAAGGGCGTCCTCTATGGTATCGCCGCGGCCCTTCCGTACATGCAGCAGCAAAAGTCTGGGCACATTATCAATGTGGCCTCGGTGGCGGGCCACAAAGTTCGGGCGGGCGGGGCAGTCTATGCGGCGACCAAACATGCGGTCCGCGCCCTGTCCGAGGGGCTGCGCCAGGAGGTAAAATCCTACAACATTCGCACGACCATCATTTCTCCTGGCGCGGTGGCTACGGAATTGCCGGACAGCATCACGGAGCCCGATGTTGCCGAGGCCGTCCACAAGGTCTACGAAGTAGCCATTCCGGCATCTGCCTTTGCCCATGCGGTGAGCTACGCGATAAGTCAGCCAGACGATGTGGACGTCAATGAAATCCTGTTCCGTCCGACGCGTCAGGAGTTTTAGGGTTCCCTACAGTTTTGAAACATCAGGGGGGCATGAGCATGGTAACTCGGGAGTTAGGACAGCGCGGCCTGTAGATATAGGCCGGGTAAGGAGCGGCTCTTGGTTACAAGAAGTGGCAGTAAGTTTTTACGGCTATATGCAAAATCTGGTTGGAAGGCAGGGCTCCGTCATGCATGAACCTATCTTGCTGATTATTAAGTAATATCGTTGATTTTTAACACTCTCTGCGACTCTTGCTACAATTATGCCAAATATTCAAAAGGTTGTGATGATTTCATGGCCTAAGACGCTTCCAAAAATCAATGGGTTACAGAAGACTTTGGCGGAGCCCTGGGTTGGAAGGTGAAAACCGGTGGGGCAGGCGTACATGGCGACGTGCCATCTACGCCTGGGCGCCCCTTGAAACAACCGATGACGGGGCAGACTGAAAGCGGACGTCCAGAACGGTATGATAATAAGTCACCGCTTTCCGGAGGATGTATAACAGCGATGGCTGCCATACAAAACAGCGTGGTACACGGAAAACAGGAATAATTTAACCAACAAAACTTGGAAGACATGATCCAAACGTCAGGCTGCTTTTGGCCCAGTATTTACGTGTCTAACTAACCGTTGTGCTATTGTGGAGGCTATTGCCATGCATTTCAAAATGGATCACATCGTGCTTAATGTTGAAAACATGGATAAAATGGTAAAATTCTATTCGCAGGTTCTTCAGCTTCAGCCGGAGAGACTGAACGAATATCGTGCCGGCAGCGCGCCGTTTCCATCGGTGCGGGTCAACAAAGACACCATCATCGACTTATTCCCGAAAGATGCGTGGGCGGGAGATGGGCAGCCACTGTCTCGGCCCGCGCATTGATCGGCCGGATGTGGGTACGGGTACTCCAGCCGGGTAAAAAGCCCCAGCGCATGGGCACCAACTCCAGGCCGAGATCCATGCTGATGTCCTCAACAAGACAGA
>JAKAVW010000348.1 GCA_021827445.1 Pseudomonadota bacterium | reverse complement strand
CCCTCCTGTAAATCTCCCGGTAGGTGGATCTTTTCGTCGAGACTATTATACCGGAAACCCTTACAGATTGGGCCTTTCAATCTATTCTTGCCTTACTCCATCGCGGGATTAGGGGAAGAGAATCATCTCTGTCTCCATGGAGAGATTTTGACCTACCTAACTATAATTATAGGCGTTCAGCGTGTTTGGTCCATCTTTCCGGCTGGTCTGGCTGTCGAGCATATCTGGCTGGAGATGTTTTGGAGCGGATGAACCCACGTCGGCCGCGCTATTTGCGGGATGGGCTTTGCTCGCCAGAATTGGCGAGCAAAGAGTTACGGCAGATCAGCCCCCCCGGCCAGCCGGTCGCAAGTCATGCTCCCTCCATGGCATGCCTTGGCCTTCCCAAGGTGGAACTATCATCAAGCTGCCACCCTCCAAGGAGTTCTGAAAGGCTGTAACGCCAACTGGCATGACCTGATGCCTGACTAACAAATACCCCCAAAGGTGCATTGTGCTGTCACCGTGGCACCCGGATCACAGCTGGATGTGGCCGGCACCAGCACCCGTTTTCCCTCATGAGGTTAGATATAGGTTGGATGGAAAAAATGAAGGCACCTAGAAAAACTCTCTAAGTGACTGTTTTATATGGTGCTGGCGAGAGGAATCGAACCCCTGACCCACTGATTACAAATCTCAGAGTCCAGCATTTATCCCCCTTTATCTACCCTCATGACTCTTGACCTATCAGTCACTTAGCATGATACTACATTCATCGACATTGACCGACTTACCGCTATAAGGTTAGCCCTGGGTTAGCCCGGCTAACCCGAATCAGAGGGTCTAAGACAACACTTAGCGCCATCGGTGATATGTATGTTTTACAGCCGGTTAGCCAAAAAAATTGACCCAATACTGAAAAATCACCGAGTCCGTGAGTATAAGGAGCAACGTCATGGCCGACAAGATGAATTTCACCAAGGCACGCATAGGGGCACTGGAGCCGGTCCCTGGCAAGCGGTTTACCGTCTATGACGAATCCCAGAAGGGCTTGTGCATTCGTGTTACCCCAGCCGGAGCCAAGGCGTTCTATTGCGTCAAGAAGGTGGAGGGAAAAGTGGAGTGGGTACGCATTGGGGACGTCGCAACGGTTACGATTGAGAAGGCCCGTACCCGCGCCGCCGAGATCATCAACGACATTGCCCGAGGGATCAACCCCGCCGAGCAGAAGCGCATCAAGAAGGCCGAGATGGCGTTCTCTGACCTGTTTGCCGAGTGGGTAAAGGATGGGAAGGCCAGAGGCAAAAAGAGCCTAGACAACGATGAGCGCAACTATCGCCTGCACCTGCAAGGCATCGCCAAGAAGAAGCTATCCGACATTGAGCGCCAGACTATCCGCAGGCTACATGCCAAGATCGGCACCTCGTCCGGTATCTATCAGGCCAACCGGGTTTTAGCCCTCACCCGCGCTGTGTTCAACTTCGGTATCAAGACGCTGGATATACCGGGACTGATCAACCCCGCAGCCGGGTTGAAGATGCACCGAGAGGAAAGCCGGGATCGTCGCCTGCACCCCGACGAAATGCCCAAGTTCTTCGAGGCGCTGGCCGCTGAGGAAAACCCTGATATGCGCGATTACTTCATGCTCTCGCTGCTGACCGGAGCGCGTCGCTCCAATGTGCAGGCGATGCACTGGCAGGAAATCCACCTGGAGCGCCGAACGTGGACCATCCCCGGCCCCAAGGCGAAGGCGAAGGACAATATCGTTGTGCCCCTCACCGATGCCGCCATAAAGGTGCTACAGCCCCGCGCAGAGGCTACAGGGGCGCAGGGGTGGGTATTCCCCGGCTCAGGCGCTACAGGGCATCTTGTGGAGCCTAAAAAGGGCTGGCAACGGCTATTGCAGCGGGCAAGCATCGAGGACTTGCGCTTGCATGACTTGCGCCGTTCCCTTGCGTCATTCCAGATTGACGCAGGGGTATCTCTGGCCGTCATAGGCAAGGGGCTAGGCCACCACTCGCAGCAAACGACCGCCGTCTATGCACGGCTGGCGCAAGACCCGGTTGCCGATGCCTGGCAGAAAGGCACCGACGCCATTCTGGTGGCTGCTGGACTCAAGAAAACTGCCGAGGTTGTGCCTTTGAAGAAATTGCCCGGCCATCGCAAAAGTGCTATATTGTGAAGTGGACCGTTGAGACGCTGGACGAAAGAGTTAAGGCGGAGATCATGGCGCTTCCAGAAGGTATTCAGGCGCGAGTTATCCATATCCTTGAAATGATCGAGCAGGTGGGCTTGGAACAGGTCCACGAGCCACATATAAAGCATCTGGAGGACAAGCTCTGGGAGATACGCGCAAAGGCACCAGATGGTATCGGCAGGGCAGTCTATATCACCGCATCGGGCAGGCGTTTAGTGATTCTGCACGCTTTCGTGAAGAAAACTCAAAAAACGCCTAAGCAGGCATTGGAGATCGCGCGGCAACGCGCCAGAGAGGTACGGAAATGACCAGTTTAGCTGAACTCAAAAAGGAATTGATGAAAAACCCCGCGTTCAAGGCAGAATACGACGCGCTGGAGGATGAGTTCAGCCTTGCCCGCGAGTTGATCGAGGCCCGGACCCGCGCTGGACTGTCGCAAGCAGAATTAGCGCAACGTATGGGCACCACACAATCCGCTATTGCCCGTCTGGAAAGTGGCAAGGCCCCGCCGTCCATGCGAACCATTGCGCGTATCGCCGCCGCTACCGGCACCCGCGCCGTAGTACGGTTGGAGCCTCGCCCATGACGACGCGGAAAGCCTGTGATCGAGTTACACCACACAGAACTGCTGGAGGCATGGCATGGGTATTTTGGCACCAAGCGCAGATGAGCGCTTAGCAGACCTGCAGATCACCGAGGACACGTTATCCGTGCGACTCATGGATGGGCGCAGTATATCGGTTCCTCTTGAATGGTATCCCCGCCTTGCCCATGCCAGCGCCGAGGCCCGCGCCGTCTGGGAGATCGCAGGCGGCGGCTATGGCATCCACTGGCCGGAGATCGACGAGGACTTGAGCACCGAGGGACTGCTGAGGGGCGCACCGGCACCGCGAGGGGCGGCATAATCCTGCATATTACCGAAGCAAAAGCCCTCCCCGGCCATCGTCTGCACGTCCGATTCAGCAACGGACAGGAGGGCGATGTGGACCTGTCCCGAGAGCTGACCGGCCCGGTATTCGACGCATTACGGGATGATGACCTGTTCAGCCGGGTAGAGGTCCACAGTCTGTTCCATACCGTGACATGGCACAAACGGCGCAGACCTTGTACCCGAATATCTGCTGGACCTGTTACAGCACCAGCAAGGGCACGCTGCATGAAAACCGACTATGACGCCACCGACGATATTCTGGTGCTCCACTTCACCGATAAGCCGGCCAGCCGCGAAGTGTCACAGGACTGGAATCTGAATATTACCTATGCCGATGACGGAAGCATTGTGGAGATCGTCATACTGGACGCCAAAACATCCGGCGCTTGGCCTATACCGCAGCACGCGACATAACAGCCAGAACACCAG
>JAKAVW010000347.1 GCA_021827445.1 Pseudomonadota bacterium | reverse complement strand
TGACAGAATCTGACAGCCGTGGTGGGTATTCTCTGGACTCCCGCAGAAAGGAAACTTCTCGGGTATCTACCAACACTATGGAGAAAACCATGCCAGATCCGAATTTTATCATTTTGTATGTAGACAATCCGCTGCGCAGCGCCGATATCTATGCCCGCCTATTGAAAAAACCGCCTATTGAGGCATCGCCGAATTTTGCCCTGTTCGCACTGGATTCTGGAGTGATGCTGGGTTTGTGGTCGAAACACGTAGTGGAGCCCCCCGCCACCGCGGCAGGCGGAGGCGGAGAAGTCGCGTTTTCGGTATCGAGTCGCGATGTGGTTGGTGACCTGTTCACTGATTGGACACAGCGTGGACTGGTCATTGAACAAGAACCGACGGATATGGATTTTGGCCATACTTTCGTGGCACTCGATCCTGATGGGCATCGGCTTCGCGTGTTCGCACCCACGACGCCATGAGTCGCAATTGGGTTGCCGTGGCATCCGCAGAGCATGTACGAATCGGACGTGCCGCCGGGTTTATGCAAGTCTGTCACGGTAAAGCGGGACCCCTTCGTCGCATAAAACCCGGAGATCGTGTTGCCTACTATTCGCCAACCGTTGAATTTGGCGGTAAGAATAAATCCCAGGCTTTCACGGCAATTGGCATTATAGAGCATGGTGAGCTCTACCAAGTGGAACTGGGCGGGGGATTCCAACCTTATCGACGGGACGTGTGCTGGCTCCCTGCCGAAGAAGCCCCTATTCGGCCCATCCTTGGGAGGATGGAGTTCTCCGCCGGAAAGCAGAACTGGGGCTACCAATTCCGCTTTGGAACTTTCCTCATTAGCGATCACGATATGAATGTGATCGCTGCGGCAATGGGGGCTGATTTCGCCCGATAAATACCGGGGTGACAGATCAAACAGTTGGTCTGTCCGCCGAAATGCTTATAGGGCATGGGCGCTCACGTCTGCGGTTTGAGGCAGCATACGCCTTCTATTAAGTGGTTGAATCCATGGATCGCTTCTGTCGGCTCTCCCCACTCGGCCCGGATTACGGCACCATCTATAGCCATGGCGACGGCGCTCGCCCAATCTTCCCGATCGCAATTCTCAGGTAGCAGGCCCTCAATCACTTTGCGCAGTTCCGCTTTGTGCTGATTTACTCTATGCACGACTTCGGGCATTGACCCCCCCATCTCCCCCAGCGCATTGATGAAGGCACATCCCCTAAAAGAAGGGTCGGTAAACCATTCCTGTAAAACCGGTGCAATGGCCAGAAGATTGTTGCCATGACTTTGGAGTGCATCCTGAAACCAGAGCATCCATATGCGGTGACGATAACCCAGAAAGGCCACGATCAGGTCGTTTTTACTCGGGTAGTGGCGATAAAAAGTCACCTTGGTGACGCCTGCTTCCGCGATGATGCGATCCACACCCGTGCTGCGAATACCCTCACGATAAAAGAGCGTGTGCGCTGTGCGCAGAATGCGCTCACGCGCAGATAGCTTGGTCTGGTCCATGAGTGCGGGATTGGAATGTCTATCCATCACGCCATGGTAGACAGATCGTTCCATGTTGTCTAGAATTGCCCGAAGTAGACAGGGCTGTCTACCTTGAGCAATCCCGAAACATAGGAGAGCACTCACCATGCAAAGCAATACGCTGACTCCCCCATTTTCAGAAGAAACGGCCTTACTGAAAGTGCGGATGGCCGAGGACCTTTGGAATACTCGCGATCCTGAACGGGTCGTTCAAGTCTATACCCAAGATACGGTCTGGCGTAATCGCACGGAGTTTCCAGTGGGGCGGGAGGCGATCAGGGTCTTCTTGGAGCGTAAGTGGGCGAGGGAGTTGGACTATCGCCTGATCAAGGAACTCTGGGGTTTCCGTGACCATCGGATGGCCGTGCGATTCGCCTACGAGTGGCACGACGATTCTGGTCACTGGTACCGCAGCTACGGTAATGAGTTATGGGAGTTCAATGAAATGGGATTGATGCAACGCCGATTGGCCAGCATCAACGATCTGCCTATCCGGGAGAGTGAGCGGCAATATCACTGGCCGCTGGGCAGAAGACCCGATGATCACCCAGGTTTGAGCGCGCTCGGCTTGTAGGCGCCTCAAGGGTAAATCAGGGACATTCTAACCCCTGTAAACGGGTCTTGAGTGATCATGCATCCTCAAAAGGAGTGCAGTTGTGAGTGGTGTAGCGCCATTTTCTGGTGCACAGCTTTTGTATGTGGGTGGAGCGTTCTTTGGGAGACAACCTGATAAGCACGGAGGTGGGTGTCATGAATTCGCCAAATGATGTCGAGATCGCCCTCAAGGCCGTGGCCCTCCTGAGCCGGATTGTGGGACCAGATTCGTCCAGTTGGACGGAGACGGAGCATGCACTGGCTAGTGAAGCGGCGGAAGCATGGTTACGGGCTGAATCATCTGAGGCCACGCTGCGAGGCCAAATGGACGCAGAGCAGTGCTTCGGCGCTACGGATGGCCTCATTTAGAGCGATCCGATTCGACAAAAAGGAAATAATCATGAAAGCTGACGGTTCCGAAAAGATACTGCCTAGTTACCGGGCTATGGATGAACTACTCCATGCAGGCGAACGTGAAGCCCAAAGCCGCTTCGGTGTGGAGGGTTTCTGGAATGTGCATAATCTCAATGCCATGTTCCACGAAACCATTTCTGCCGGTCTGGCCAGATACATTGAAGGATTGCCCTTCTTCTTTCTTGCCACGTCAAACACTCAGGGCGAGTGTGATTGCAGTTACCGAGGCTGCGAGTTTAATGCATCAGGAAAGCAGTTACCTCTACTTCGAGTGCTTGATGCCAACACCGTGATATTTCCAGATTATCGAGGCAACAATTTGTTCAATTCCCTTGGCAACATCCTCGTCAATCCCCATGTGGGCATGCTGTTTATTGATTTTCAGACCAGAACACGTGTGCGCTTAAACGGGAATGCGGAGATTCTTGAGAACAGGAAAAACTATATCGACATCTGGCCCCTCGCGCAGCGCTATGTCAGAGTCACAGCGAAGCAGATCTACGGTAACTGCAAGGCCAGAATACCGAGGATGAAACTCGTCCCGCCGAGTGACAGCGATCTCCAAGATGACTGAATATATGCCACGCTTGGATACAGGCTCAAGGCTTGTCCTGGAAGTTCGGCACAGCGGCTTGGTGTGTGCTTGGAAGTGGTGTCGCAGTGTCGCCTTTTATCTGTTAGCTGCCGTTGGCGAATTAAAACCCTATGGTCGCAAGGTTGGCACTGGAGGGCGGTCAATCTCCGCTGGTGATGGGCATAAGATGTCTTGGCATTCAAGCAAGCGTATGGCGCTCAATGCTGTTCCCTGATGGCGATGCACGACTACAAATACCGAAGATAAAACAGAAATATTTGTTCGAATGCTTCTTTTACAAAAATCAAATTCTTCGAATGCCGCGGAAAAATATTTCGAAACGGAGGCCTGCCATCTTCCGATCTATGTAGCCACATGGCATCATCCTCCATATCTAGTATGCACGAAAGCTCCTGTCTATAAAGATTCGTGG
>JAKAVW010000346.1 GCA_021827445.1 Pseudomonadota bacterium | reverse complement strand
GCTGTGCTTCAAAATCCATGCGCAGGAGTTGCTGCTGGTGACCGATGACGCGCAACTTCACCGTCGTTGGACAGGCCTTATCGGGAATCAGCACAGCCTTGACCCCGGCTTCCGTCAGCAGCATGCCCAAACGCTCACCCGCTCCGTCATCCCCGACCGGGGCCAGCAAAAGCGCATGCGCCCCCAAGGCCAGCACATTCAGGGCGACGTTGGCGGCACCGCCGGGACGTTCCTCTTCCCGCCGCACCTGCACCACCGGCACCGGCGCTTCCGGGGAGATACGTTCGACTTTGCCAAACCAGTAACGATCGAGCATCACATCGCCGATAATGGCTACCTGAGCCGGCGCCAAACTGTGCAAGTCCGTGGTCATATCAAGGGCGTCCAATAGCATGGTAAGTAAAACCTTCGGCACGCACAGTCGTCGGGTCATAAATATTGCGCCCATCGATAATCAAGGACTGGCGGAGCAGGCTGCGCATCCGCGCAAAATCGGGGCTACGGAATTGCTGCCACTCGGTACAGATCACCAATGCATCGGCCCCTTCACAGGCCGCATAGGGGTCCGGACAGAGCTGTAATGCGCGCTGCTCACCATAAAGTCGCCGTGCCTCATCCATGGCCACCGGATCAAAAGCCTGCACATGCGCACCGCGCCGCCACAAAGCTTCCATGAGCACCCGGCTGGGAGCTTCGCGCATGTCATCGGTATTGGGTTTGAAAGCCAGGCCCCAAACGGCAATGGTCTTGCCCGTAAGATCCTCGCCTAAAGCCTGCACGACTTTCTGCTCCAGGAGCCTCTTCTGGCGATTATTCACCTTCTCCACTGCAGCTAGGAGGGGTACATCAAAATCATGTTGCCGTGCACTATCCTCCAGTGCCCGCACGTCCTTCGGAAAACAGGACCCGCCATAGCCGCAACCCGGATAAATGAAGGCGTGGCCGATGCGGGGGTCGGCGCCGATGCCGCGTCGCACCTGTTCAATATCCGCCCCCATCCGCTCCGCCAAACCCGCCAGTTCATTCATCAGCGAAATCCTGGTGGCGAGCATGACATTGGCCGCATATTTGGTGAGCTCCGCTGATGGTGGGTCCATGACGATGAAACGGTCATGATTGCGGTTGAACGGCGCATAGAGGGTGCGCATCTGCTCCGCTGCCGCCCCGTTATCCGTGCCGATGATAATTCGGTCCGGCTTCATAAAGTCTGCCACGGCAGCGCCTTCTTTCAGAAACTCGGGATTGGCAATCACATCGAAGGCGATATCCGCCGCCCGTTCCTGCAAAGCCAGGGCAATTCGAGTGCGGACTTTTTGCGCCGTGCCTACCGGCACCGTGGATTTATTGATAACGATGGTCGGACGTTGCAAATATTTGCCAATATCGCCCGCCACTGCCAACACATGGCGCAAATCGGCAGAGCCATCTTCATCGGGCGGCGTTCCCACGGCAATGAAGAGGAAATCCCCATGAATCACCCCCTCCGCAATATCCGTCGTGAAGCACAAGCGCCCGCTGGCAAGACCTCCCTGCACGATGGCGGGCAAATCAGGCTCGTGGATGGGTACCTCACCGGCCCGCAGTCGCACGATCTTGTCGGCATCCACATCCACACACAGCACCTGATTACCCATCTGCGCGAGACAGGCACCGGTGACCAGTCCCACATATCCGGTCCCCACCACGGTCACTTTCATCGCCTATCCCCCTGTTCCAGTACCACGACCGCCATGGCATAGCGGCGTTCATCGCTGATGGACAGCCAACTGCACACGCCATCGCCGAGCCCCTGTAAGAGCTGTTGCGCGCGGCCGCCCAGGACTAGTTGCGGACGCCCGGCCGGGTCGTGACCAACCTGCACGTCCATCCAGCACATCCCATCACTCATGCCGCTACCCAGTGCCTTAAACGTCGCCTCCTTAGCCGCGAAACGCCGCGCCAGGAAAGCCGCACTGGCGGCAGCCTCCCTCGGCATTTCCGCAGCTTCCAATGGACCCAGCAGACGCTCGGCCAGACGCTCCCCGAAGCGGGTATGGAGACGGGCCATCCGCTCTACAGCGACAATATCGGTCCCCATACCCACAATCATCCACGCGCCTCAAGCATGAGCCGTTTCATATCCGCCACCGCCACCGCCATACCGACAAACAGTGCGTGGGCGATAATAGCATGGCCGATATTCAACTCCCGGACATTGGGAATCGCTGCTACCGCCCGCACATTGTGGTAATCCAGACCATGTCCAGCGTTCACCTGTAGACCGAGGCTATCGGCAAAGCTTACCGCACTGATGATCAGGCCCAGTTCTTCTGCACGGGCCGCCGCATCAGCGGCATTGGCATAACGGCCCGTATGCAGTTCGACCACGGGCGCTCCGGTTTCCATCGCCGCCTCCAACTGAAAGGGATCGGGGTCAATGAACAACGACACCCTGACCTTGGCAGCGGCCAGACGCTGACAGGCCTCTTTGATACGCGGCAACTGTCCGGCGACGTCCAGTCCGCCTTCGGTGGTCAGCTCCGCCCGGCGTTCCGGCACCAGACAGCAATCACTGGGAGCCAGGCGCTCTGCCACACGCAGAACGCCCTCTTCTACCGCCATTTCGAGGTTGAGGCGGGTACGCAGTGTCTGACTGAGAATTTCCACATCCCGTTCCAGGATATGCCGACGATCCTCACGCAGATGCGTGGTAATGGCATCGGCTCCGGCGCGTTCCGCGACAAAGGCCGCTTCCACAGGGTCTGGATAGCGGGTGCCGCGCGCCTGCCGCAACGTGGCCACGTGATCAATATTCACCCCCAACGCAATCATTCGCTGTGATCCTCTCTCCGTGTCGTCGACGTGGGCCGTGTTCTGCGCAAGTATGCCGCAAGGAGGCGGCGACTCTCCAGTGGGCGCCCATTCAGATGGACTTGTAACTCCTGCTCCAAACAGCGCCGCAAAGAGACACCCCAGCCTCCCGCATTTTGTGTCTGCATCGCCCCCCGCAACCAACCCAAAGCAGCCGCTTCCAAGGTCACCATCGTGGCATTGGGCGCATGTGCCGGACAAAGTACCCCACGTGCTGCCTGGTAAAACCAGTGCTCTGAAAGTGTAGGATCGAGAGATCGACCACACTCCGCGCAGTGTTCCAGGTCGGGTGCCCAACCCAAGTTTTCCAGCAGGCGCCGCTCGAAGCGCCGCAAATACCAACCCGCACCGGGTTCACCACGTAACATGCTGATGGTTTCTTCATACACCAGAAAGAGCGCAGGAAAGGGATCGCCACGCTGCGTGAGTCTTAACAGCAGTTCGTTGATGTAAAAGAGGCTGAGGTTTTGCAGGGCATCCAGTGGCAGCGCCGGCCCAAGCTCTTCCGCCTGCGCCAGCACCGGTAACTCACCCCGCCCCAGCCAACGCACCCATAAGGGGCGCCCCGCCTCAATCCGCGCCAGCGGAGAGCGGGCGCGCCGGGCACCTTTGGCCAATACCCCCAGCCGACCCTGTGTCTGGGTAAACAGTTCGACTATCAGGCTGGTATCCCCATAAGGATAGCGATGCAAGACCCAGGCGCGATCACCG
>JAKAVW010000345.1 GCA_021827445.1 Pseudomonadota bacterium | reverse complement strand
ATAGTCCTCCGCAGCAACGCTGCAAGCCGGCGCCATCCAGATCAGATGCGCCTGTTGCGCCTGGGCGCGGCGCAGGCGTTTCTGTCCGCCATGAAACTGCGGGGTGGGCATTACGGCACGGGCGCCATGGCGCGGCCCCCGGAAAGCCGCCTCCGCCCAGGCACAGAGCGCCGTATGCTCCACTTCCCCGACGGCGGCGACAATCAGTGGCGACTCGGCGAGGACCCGCTGGTGATAGGCTTGCAAGCGCTTCCGACTGGCTGACCGAATACACTGTGCGTTCCCCAGCACCGGCCAGGCCAAGGGATGCGCCCCCCAGATTTCCGCGAGAACACGCTCCTGCGCCCAATCCTCCACATCCTCAGCGGCCATGGCCGCCTCTTGCGCGACCACCCGCTTTTCGAGGCGCAGGTCGGCGTGGTCAAAGCGCGGTTTGGTCAGCAGCTCGGTCAGTAGTGCAAAGGCTTCGGCAGCATCCTCCGCCAGCACGGTCCCGTGAAACACCGTGCTTTCGCGATCCGTAAATGCATTGATGGTGCCGCCCAGCGACTCCATGGCCGTATTGAGCGCATCACCATCACGCGCCGTGCTGCCTTTGAAGAGCATGTGCTCCAGCAAATGGGCAAAGCCGTTTTCGTCCGGGGACTGGTCCCGGCTGCCATTGCCGACGGTCAGAGACAAGGCCACGCTGCGGCGTCCGGGCAGGCGCTCACTGATCACTGTCACACCGTTATCCAGCGTTGTACAGAGCGATTCGGTAGCGCGCGTCATGTCAGGAGGGAATAACAAAAAAGTGTGTGCAAAGAGAAAGACATTCTTAAAATCATCCATTTTTCGGGAGACATCTGCGCTCACCGGTAATCCACAAAAAGGCAGGGGTGGACCATACCCGGTCCACCCCTGCCACTATAGGCGTTCAACCACGTTGATAATGATGTCAGCGGACCGCTTATTGCGGGACATCCTTCATGCTCAGTTTGATCTTGCCCTGACGATCCACTTCCAGGACTTTGACCCGCACCGCCTGCCCTTCCTTGAGATGGTCGTGGACATCACTGACCCGCTCGTTGCTGATCTGGGAAATGTGGAGCAGGCCATCCCGTCCTGGTAGAATTGTCACAAAGGCACCAAAATCCATGATCTTGGCCACTTTGCCATCATAAATGGTATCGACCTGCACATCCGCCGTCAGCAGTTCGATACGCCGTCGTGCTGCGGCGCCCGCTTCACCATCCACAGAAGCGATGGTCACTGTGCCATTGTCCTGGATATCGATAGTCGCCCCAGTTTCTTCGGTCAGGGCACGGATGACCTTGCCGCCCGGTCCGATAACGTCGCGAATGCGATCCGGATTAATCTGGATGGTGATAATACGCGGTGCATAGTCAGACAACTCACCACGGCCCGTAGACAGCACGCCATTCATCAGTCCAAGGATATGCAGCCGCCCAGCCAACGCTTGTTTGAGCGCCTGCGCCATGATTTCCCGGGTAATTCCGTCGATCTTGATATCCATCTGCAGGGCGGTCACACCGTGTTCCGTGCCCGCCACCTTGAAATCCATATCGCCCAGATGATCTTCGTCACCCAGGATATCGGTGAGGACGGCAAAGCGGTCGCCTTCCTTGATGAGACCCATAGCCACACCCGCCACCGGCGCCTTGAGTGGCACCCCGGCATCCATCAGCGCCAGGGAGGCACCACAAACGGTCGCCATACTGGAAGAGCCATTGGACTCCAGTACTTCAGAAACCACTCGCACACTGTACGGAAATTCGTTATTACCAGGCAAGACCGCCGCTATCGCCCGCTTCGCCAGGCGCCCGTGGCCGATTTCCCGGCGCTTGGGGGAGCCCACCATGCCTGTCTCACCGGTAGAGAAGGGTGGAAAGTTATAATGCAGCATAAAGCGGTCACGACTCTCCCCTTGCAGGGCATCGATGATCTGCTCATCGCCCTTGGTGCCCAAAGTCGCCACCACCAAGGCTTGGGTTTCACCCCGGGTAAAGAGCGCCGAACCGTGGGTCCGCGGCAATACGCCCGCCTCAATGGTGATAGGACGCACCGTCTTGCTGTCCCGACCATCAATGCGCGGCGCGCCATCCAAAATACGTCCGCGCACGATGCTGGTTTCGATTTTTTTCAACAGACCGCGAACCAGGTCACCGCGCTGCGCATCTTCTGCAACAAAGGCTGTCGCCATCGATTGCTGCACTTCTTCCAGACGCTTGCTGCGTGCTTGCTTCTCCGTCAGAGCATAAGCTTCCTGCAAGAGCGGCATAGCCCTCTCGCGCACCTGTGCGCCCAGTGCCGCATCGGCCTGTGGTGCCACCCACTCCCAGCGCGGTTTGCCGGCTTCCCGCGCCAGTGCCTCAATCGTCTCAATGACCGGCTGGAACTGCGCATGACCGAACATCACCGCTTCCAGCATGATCTATTCGGACAATTGCTGCGCCTCAGACTCCACCATGAGTACCGCCTGCCGGGTCCCTGCCACCACGAGATCCAACTGTGAGGTAGTCAATTGTGAGTAACCGGGGTTCAGCACATATTGCCCGTCGACATAACCCACTCGGGCCGCACCAATCGGACCATGGAACGGAATTCCGGAAATCATCAAGGCCGCCGAAGCACCGACCAGCGCCAAAATATCGGGATCGTTATCCCGATCCACCGACAGCACCGTGGCGATCACCTGCACTTCATTCATGAAACCCTTGGGAAAGAGCGGCCGAATGGGACGATCGATCAAACGTGAAGTCAGCGTCTCTTTTTCAGCAGGCCGCCCTTCTCGCTTAAAGAAGCCACCGGGAATTTTGCCCGCTGCATAGGTTTTTTCCTGATAGTTCACCGTCAACGGAAAGAAATCTTGGCCCGGCTTCATCTCCCGGCGGGCCACCGCCGTTACTAGAACGACCGTATCCCCACTAGAAACCAGTACCGCACCGTCTGCCTGGCGTGCCATACGACCCGTTTCCAGTTGCAGGCGGCGACCACCAAAATCTACTTCTTTCCGAATAATGGCCAAGACCTTCTCCTTACTTACGCAGACCTAGACGTTCGATCAGCGTGCGATAGCGATCCATATCCCGCTTCTTCAAATAGTCCAGCAACTTGCGGCGTTGACCAACCATTTTTAAAAGGCCCTGACGGGAATGGTGGTCATGTTTATTGATTTTAAAATGATCGGCCAACCCTTCAATACGAGTGGTCAGCAGGGCGACCTGCACTTCAGGAGAACCCGTATCCCCCACATGCGTGGCATAACCCTGGACAACTTCTGCTTTGATATCACGAGACAACGACATAATTCCTTCTCCTCGGAAATTCTAAAAAACAATAATCCCTAGTTTACGCTCATGAGGCGGCGAGGCGCCACCCTTCCGTCGTCCATGACCTCTCCCAAACCGAGGAACTGCTCTCCCGGTCCATAGAGGCGAATGCGCCCGCGGGAAGGTGCGTAAGCAACCACGACCCCCTGTCCCTGACGCAGATAATAGGCGGTGTTCTCCGTCAGAGTCACCGCCGGCAAATATTTCAAAGCCAGATCCATGGCCTTAAGTGGACACTCCCCACGCCCAAGCACATCGGCAAGCTCTT
>JAKAVW010000344.1 GCA_021827445.1 Pseudomonadota bacterium | reverse complement strand
TTCTATGGCTGACTTTTCAGGGAGAAAAGGTGTGGGAGTACTTCTTGATAAAGGTGCAGCGTGGTTGCGATGAAGTATAAAGCTATTACCTTGCGTGCTTTCTGGAAGGCCGCACTTTTTCTGTCTGTTTTGATCGGCTATCAACTGCTCACCTATGTGGATGTTGCTACAAAAAATCCGGGTGTATTGGTTGTGTTATCGGCATTTATACCTGTTATGACTGGCCTATTACTCATGTCCTGGCGTACGCCATTTAAGGAATTTTTAATTTTGTCGGTAGCCATTTCTGGTATGATAATATGGTGTAATAGTGCATCGATTGCGCACTATATAGGGTGGATCTGTATGGTGCAGCGGAGTGCGATGTTTACCTTGTTAGCATTCGCTTTCGGCCTCACCTTGCGTTCCGGCCGCATGCCGCTCATCTCGCGGGTTGCTGAGATGGTACATGGTCCACTGAGTGGACGACTGGTGCGATATACGCGTAAAGTGACTGTGGCATGGACACTATTTTTTTTGGCGCTGGCGATTTTGTTGCTCTTGATGTTTTTTATTCTTGGTCAGCATGTATGGGTATTGTTTTCCGGTACGGCAAGTACGGTATTGATTGCATCCATGTTTATCATTGAATATGCGGTTCGTTGCCGCCAAATCCCCATCAGTGAGCGGGGCAGTATGGTAGCGGGCGTCCGGGTTTATTTTGGCGGCAGGCAATCCGTTGCTATTATAAAATCGAATTCATAGTTTGGCATTCATGGTGTTTGTTTTTTAACAGGGGGTTTTTCTGGGTATGAATTATCTCCCGATGATGACGCATCAATCACTGGATGATGTCGTGGCCACCCGACAAGGTCAAGGTGTCACTCTGCGGCAGTTCCTGGCTGACGTGAACTATACCCGGTTGCTACTCCGGCCTGGACAGCATTTGCTGAATAACTGTCAGGATTGTTACCATTTTATGGTAGGCCTTGCGGCGGCAATGGTTGCTGGGAAAACCAGCCTGCTGCCCTCCACATATACTGCCGAAAGTGTAAAAAAAATGGTCGATTTCGCGCCAGACCTGTTTTGCCTTGGCGATGATGGGAAGGATATGGGCTTACCTTACCTGGCATTTCCGACTGTTCTGCCAGATGCGCCCGTCGACAACTTGCCCACTATCCCGCACCTGGATGAATCGTTCCCGGTGGCTTACGTATTTACATCTGGCTCAACCGGAACACCCGTCCCCCACCTGAAAACATGGGGGGGGCTCGTGCATTCGGTGCGTGCAGAGGCTCAGCGCCTGGGGTTACTCGATGGCCACACCTACACAGTGGTGGGTACTGTCCCACCCCAGCATATGTATGGCTTTGAATCTACCATTCTTATGGCGTGGCAGTGTGCTGCCGTCATTGCTGCGGAGCGCTATTTCTACCCGGCGGATATCTGTGCAGGGATTTCTTCAGTACCGCGACCGCGCGTTTTGATCAGCACCCCCGTTCACCTGCGTTCCATGCTCGCTGCTGATATGCCATTGCCAAGTGTAGATTTGTTGCTTTCTGCTACGGCGCCACTAACTCGGGGTCTCGCGGTAGACGCAGAGGCCCGCTTTAGCAGCGAGTTGCTCGAAATTTATGGCTCTACCGAAACTGGCGTTGTGGCAACGAGGCGCACTAGCCAAACGGAGGAATGGCATCTACTCCCGGAGTTGTCGTGGAGTACGGAGGGTGACCGGATTGGTATACAGGGAGGGCATTTGCAGCAGGCGGTGGAGATTGGCGACTCCATAGAAATAGTGGACGAAAAACATTTTCTTTTATATGGGCGTATGGAAGATCTCGTAAATATAGCAGGTAAACGTAGTTCTATTTCATATTTAAATCATCAACTCACATCTGTTGCTGGAGTTCTGGACGGGGTGTTTTTTATGCCCGATGAAAGTGATGATGGGCGAGTGACTCGTTTAGTGGCCTTTGCCGTAGCCCCGGATTTGGAGACGGAAATAATAATTGAGCGGCTCAAACAGTGTGTGGATCCAGCGTTTATTCCCCGCCCGCTAAGGATCGTGGATAGCCTGCCTAGGAACACTACCGGCAAGATCTCACGAGAAGCCTTAAAAACAATGGCCGTGGCCCTGATTGGTAAGGAGGAGCGCTCGTCTGAAATATTATGACCATAGATTTACGATTCCGGTTGGGCATCCGGTATTCGCTGGCCATTTTCCGGGGAATCCGATTGTGCCCGCCGCCTTGCTTCTTGACGAGACGGTTTACGCTATAGTCTCAGCGAGCGATTTGCCGATGAACGGTTGCAGCATTAGCTCGGCAAAATTCTACAGCCCGGTGGCACCTGGGGAATTACTGAATCTTCGTGTGGCCGTATTGGATGATACGCCCGTAACTTTTGAGGTGCATGCGGGTGCTCGTCTGGTCATGTTCGGCTACTTCTCCGGGCCTATTTCGGAGTGCCCCTAATAATGGTTCGCCCGTTCAGCACGGTGCAACAATCGCCAGATGGCGAGTGGTTTAGTAGCCCCGAGCGTGGCAGCCGATTTATGCTGCATCTGATGATCTGGATTTCAAAAAAAATGGGAAGGACTGTCGGTCGTATGGTGTTGCACTTGATTGCGGGCTATTTTTTGCTTTTTGCGCCATCTGCGCGGGTTGCCTCCCGAGGCTACCTTACCCGTGTTTTGAAGCGCCGCGCCGATGTCAGAGATATCTATCGTCATTTCCTGACGTTTGCGACGACGATTCACGATAGAGTGTATCTGCTCTGTAATGAGGATTCACCTTTTACTATCCAGTCGCATTTGTCCAAAGACGTGGAACAGGCGATTGCCGACATGCGTGGGGCCTTGTTGGTGGGCGCGCACCTGGGTAGCTTTGAGGTGTTGCGGTCGGTCGGTCTGAAGTATCCCGGAATGCCCGTGGTGATGGTTATGTATGAGGATAATGCAAAAAAACTCAATGCCACGCTGGCGGGTATGAAAACTGGAGAGCGGCCTAATATTATCCCGCTAGGCCGCTGGGACACAATGCTGCGTGTTCAGGAGCAATTGGAAATGGGTGCGTTGGTTGGTTTCCTCGGTGACCGGTCCGTCGGGACAGAGAAAAAGCGGATCATCCCTTTCCTCGGAGAGCCCGCCGCCTGGCCGAGCGGCACTTTTCGTATTGCGGCGCTGCTCAATCGGCCCTTGTATTTTATGGCCGGTCTTTATACGGGTCCAAGGCACTATGAAATATTTATAAATCAGATTGCCGATTTTTCTTCTGTAGAGAAAATGGATCAGGACAAGGCTATTCAGGATGCGATGTTAACCTATGTCAATGAGGTTGAAAAATATTGCCATATGGCTCCTTATAATTGGTTTAATTTTTATGATTTTTGGGTAAAAACCTCTAATATTGAAGTGAGAGAGGATCATATAAAATGAGTGCTGAGCGCGGTAAATTGGAGTCTCTGGCCGCGATCACCGCGCCCGGTATTCACATTTTATTTATCAGATCACTACTACTGCTTCGGCGAATATTTGATCTGTCCCGACGATATGTCATTGGCGCCGTGCTCGCTTTTTTTCTCGGGGGCTCCATGATAACACAAGCGGCCTACGCGGCAGGAGATC
>JAKAVW010000018.1 GCA_021827445.1 Pseudomonadota bacterium | reverse complement strand
TGGCCCGTGATGCGGCGTATCTGGTACACGAACGCGGTTATCATCTGCAAGCGGCTGGCGTCGTCAACATGTTTCCCCATACCGCCCATGTCGAATCCATCGCCCTCTTCGAGCGCTGAGATGCCCACGCACTGGCTCTGGGTGGATGTCTTCACCCAACGATTGCGCGAGATGAATGGTGCTGAACCGCGCTCGGAGTATGTCATATCCACGGCTCGTAACGGACTCGGTGAACAGCGTGACAGCGGTTGCACGCCGCGCGGCTGGCATGTAGTGCGCGCGCGCATCGGTGAAGGCCTGCCCACGACGGCAATCCTGCGTGGCAGGCGCTGGACCGGTGCCTGTTACAGCGCGGAGTGGGCGGCGGGCCAGCCGCGGCAAGACTGGATTCTCGGTCGCATTCTCTGGCTCGCCGGCAGCGAAAGTGGTTTTAATCGTGGTGGCCTTCAGGATACCTTCCGCCGTTACATTTATATTCACGGCACTGCCGATGTGGATCATCTCGGCCAGCCGGCATCGGCAGGCTGTGTGCGGATGGCGCCGGATGCGGTGTGCATGCTCTTTGCCGCGTGTCCTGTAAACACCCCTGTTTTTATTGGCCTGCAGCCACCGCTGCGTTCCCCCGCCAGGAGGTACTGAATGGCCTGGATCCGCTTACCCCGTTTTCGTCGCGCCGTAAACGTATTCAACCCCAAGCTGTTCGAGAGCCTTTCGCTCGCGGCCTTTCTGGCGTGGGTCGGTCTGGGTTCTGATGCACTGTCTTCCTCCGCCTACGGTCCACCGGAAATCTACTATGCCCTGAAGGGGCATGAATATCTGGCCGTTTTCCTGGCCATCGGCATCCCGGTCTCGGTGTTTATCATCTCGGCAGGTTACAAACAGGTCATCGCTCTTTTCCCTGACGGCGGAGGCGGTTATCACACCGCATCTACCCTGTTAGGGCCGATCGCGGGCCTGGTGAGTGGCGCCGCTTTGATCGTTGATTACATTTTAACGGCTGCGATCTCGGTGGCATCGGGTACCGAGGCGCTACTCAGCACCATGCCTGCCTCCTGGTACAGTGAGCGCATTCTCTTTGATGTCGCGGTGTTGCTGTTTCTGATCTTTATCAACTTGCGCGGCATGAAAGAGTCCATCAAGATTTTGTTGCCGATCTTTATGGCTTTTGTCCTCACGCATATCGTCGTGCTGGGCTGGGGACTGCTGAGCCATGTGGGAGATGTACCAGCTATCGCTCACAATACAATCGTTGGTGTTCAGCATGATAGTATGCAGTACGGCTGGATCTTTATCGCGGCGCTGATAATGCGGGCCTTCAGCCTGGGTGGTGGTACCTATACGGGTTTGGAAGCGGTCGCCAATGGTGTGCATATCATGCGCGAACCGCGGGTGCAGACGGGCCAGCGGACCATGACGCTGCTGGCGACGTCCCTGTCCCTGGTCGCGGGCAGTCTGATCTTTCTGTATCTGATGTACCATGTGCATGGCCTGCAAGGGCAAACGCTGAATGCCGTGCTCTATGGCGCGATTACCCAGGGATGGACCGTAGGTGGTATACATTTTGGGCCGACGGCGACACTGCTTACCCTGATTACCGAGGGCTTGCTCCTCTTTATTGCCGCCAACACGGGTATTATCACGGCCCCTATCGTCATGGCGAATATGGCTGTAGATCGTTGGTTACCAGAGCGTTTTTCTTACCTGTCGGATCGTTTCGTGTCACGTAATGGCGTCTTGCTCATTGGGGTCGCGGCCATTGCCATCCTTCTCGCGACGGGCGGACATGTCAGCATTCTGGTGGTGCTGTACAGCATCAATGTATTCATCACCTTTACCCTGACCATGGCGGGATTGAGCCGGCACTGGTTTGCCCAGCGGCATCAGGAGCCACGCTGGCGAGGCCGGCTTGCCACCAGTGTCCTGGGCTTTATGGTCACGGCATCTATTCTCGCCATCACCATTTTCGAGAAGTTCGATGCCGGCGGCTGGTTCACCCTGCTGGTCACCGCGATTGTGGTGGGGCTTGGTTACCTGATCTATCGCCATTACAAAAGCATCAGCAAAATAACCGCCGAATTAGATGAGACCATGCTGGATGTGGTACCTGAGCACCTGGAGTCCGGCCCCAATCTGCCTCTGGATCCGCGCGGTGCCACCGCCGTATTTTTTGTCAGTCGTTTTGACGGCTTGGGACTGCATACCTTGCTGACGGCGCACCGCATGGTCGGTGGCTTCGTCAAGAACTATGTTTTCCTGCTGGCAGGTATTGTGGGTCAGGGTGAGTTCAAAGGTATCAAGGCGTTAGAGGATCTCAAGGTGTATGTGGAGACCGAGGCCAACCAGTATATGGCCTTTTGCCGCAACGAGGGGATGGCGGCGACCTGGTTCGCCACCTACTCCACCGACCGTATCCTGGCAATGGAGGAATTGGCCAATGTCGCCATCCGCTATTTCCCGCAGAGTATCTTCTTTGCCGGGCGGGTCATTGATGCTCCTGTGCAAGGACCCTTCCACGGACTGCTGCATGATGAAGTCAGCTTTATCGTGCAGGATCGCCTGCAGCATGATGGTTTCAGCATGATGATTGTGCCCGTACATGTACATGGTATTCCCAGCCAGCCGCCGAGTATCGCGCTGCCTATTTCCATGTCGCCGGATATGGAACTGGTGCAGAATGAAGAAGTGGACAAGGAAGAAGCCAAGGCCCGTGCCGCAGCCAAGGCGCAGGCCCGTGCGCAGGAGTCCGCCCCCCATGCCGGTACAGTCTGAGCGGCAGCGCCCCGCACGGGGTCCGCTGATGGTCGATATTGCCGGGCTGCGGCCCACGGCGACTGAATGCGCAATGCTCCGCCAGCCGGCAGTGGGTGGCATCATCCTGTTTGCCCGCAACTGCGTCGATGCCGAACAGGTGCGCGCCCTGTGCGGCGAATTGCATGCGCTGCGTTCCCCTCCGCTCCTTATCGGTATTGATCAGGAAGGGGGGCGGGTACAGCGTTTGCGTGCCGGGGTGACGTGCTTCCCCCCCATGGCGACTCTGGGTCGTCTGGCGGATCGTGATGGACTGGAAAAGGCGCAGGCGGCAGCACGGGATTGGGGGCTTCTACTCGGTGCGGAACTCCGGGCGCTCGGCCTCGATATGGACTTTACCCCCTGTGTAGATTTGAATCGCGGCGTTTCTGCGGTGATCGGCGACCGCGCCATCCACTGTAATCCCGGGTGGGTGGGTGTTATCGCTGCTGCACTCTGGGAGGGTATGGCCGCGACCGGCTTGCAGGGGGTTGCCAAGCATTTTCCCGGCCACGGTGCGGTGGCTGCAGACTCCCATCTCGATTTACCGCTGGATGAGCGTCCGCTCAGCGCCATTCAGGAGGACCTCCAGCCTTTCGCTATCCTGATTGCCGCGGGGATTCCAGCGATTATGCCCGCGCATTGTCTCTATCCTCAGGTGGATATGGAACACCCTGCCGGTTTCTCATCGCGCTGGCTGCAGGACATCCTCCGCAAAGAGATGGGCTTCACCGGGGTGGTGGTCAGTGACGACCTCAGCATGGCGGGTGCGCAGGGTGTCGGCGGTATGGCGGCGCGGGTGGATGCGGCACTGGCAGCGGGCGCGGACTTGCTGCTGATTTGTAACGATCCGGAGGGGGCGAAAACGGCGATCTCGCATCTGCAATCCAAAGAGGCACTGCCGACGGGTGACCGTTTGGAGAAGCTCGTCGGCAACGCTGCAACATTACTGCTGTCTCCCGCAGACCGAACGCGCTGTCTGCAGCAGATCGGGCAATTGCAGGCTCTGGCCACCGGATCCGTGGTCTGATGCACAGACCGAAATGTTAACCCCTTGTTTTTCCCGCGTCGCGTATTAGAATACGCCCTCACCTTTTACTCCTTGTTCGGGCGATGGGCGCCCGGACTCCGCAGTGAACCATAAGGAGCAACTTTTGCGTCATTATGAAATTGTGTTTCTGGTCCATCCTGACCAGAGTGAGCAGGTCCCCCAGATGATTGAGCGCTATCGCGGCATGATCGAGAGCGATGGCGGGCATTTTCATCGTCTGGAAGACTGGGGTCGCCGACAACTGGCCTACCCCATCAAGAAGGCCCACAAGGCCCATTACGTCCTGATGAATGTGGAATGCACCGGGACCGCTTTGGCTGAGCTGGAAGATGCCTTCCGCTTCAATGATGCGGTATTGCGCCACCTGATTCTGGCCCGCGATGAAGCGGTCACCGCCCCTTCCTTTCTGGCCCGCGATGAGAGTGACCGTCGTGAGCGCAGTGAAGATACTGTCGAAGACGAAAGCGAACCGGACCACAGTGATAACGAAACCGTAGCGACGGCTTAAGGAAGGAGAATTCAAATGGCATTCAATCGGGACAGAGATCGGGATAGTGATGGCGACAAACGTGGCGGCGGCAGTAACTTTACCCGTCGCCGTAAGTTCTGCCGTTTCAAGGCGGAGGGCGTCAAAGAGATCGACTACAAGGATCTGAAAACCTTGCAGGCCTATGTGGGTGAGACGGGTAAAATCGTCCCCAGCCGAATTACCGGAACCAGCAATCTGTACCAGCGGCAGTTGACTACGGCGATCAAGCGCGCCCGTTTTCTGGCGTTATTGCCCTACGTCGTGCGTTAAGGCACCGGCGTTCCGGTGGCGGCGCAGACGGAAGGTGGGGTCTTGCGCTGGTTTCTCAGCGGACGCTGGCAAGCCGGCATCAGTATTGCTGTACTCTTTAGTGCTGCGGGACTGGTCCCTTTTCTTGCCGGGCCGTTACTGCTCAACTGCGTCGCTTTGGTGGCGCTGGTTACCCTGCAGGCCGGACGCAAGGAGAGCTTCGAGGTTCTGCTGATTGCCGGGGTCGCCTCCGCACTGTTTACGCTGAACCCGTGGTATGGCGTGGCGTTTGCTCTGGTGGCCTGGCTGCCGGGGCGGCTGTTGGGGGAAGCCTTGCAGTGGGACCTGCAGTGGGGCGGGGTAGTCTGGGTGACCATCGGCTTGTCTGTTTTGGCGCTGGTGCTCGCGCTTTGGGTCATACCGCAAGGAGTGGGCCCTGCCTTCTGGCAAACGCAGATGGAACATTTGCTGGCACCAGCGCGTAAAGAGTTAAGTGCGACGCAGCGCCAGATATTGGCTGACATGACCCGCCTGATGCCAGGGATTCTCGCCGCAGGCATGGCGCTGCTCTGGACACTGGCGGCGTTGCTGGCCAGTCGCTGGCGCGAACGTTTCCAGGGCATTCTGGTGCCACAACGGGTGTTTCGGGACTGGGTGCTGCCGGATCGGCTGATCTGGTTGCTCGCCGTGACGTTGTTGGGCATCAGTCTGCTGCATGGTAATGCGCTATGGCCAGTACAGAACCTTGCCATTTTGGTCGGCGGCCTATATCTGCTGCAAGGCCTGAGTTTTGTGCACCTGTGGTTTGCGTCAAGGGGCTGGCCCATGATCGCGCTGGCAGCTTTTTATATCGGACTGATCCTGCTTTCGCAGCTCTTGCTGGTGGTCGCTGTGCTGGGTATCGTGGATCGTGTTTTTCATTTGCGCCAACGGTTTGCCGGCTCGCGGTCCTGATGGCGGTTTTGCAAGGAATTTTTTTGGAGGGATTTGAAATGAAAGTGATTTTGCTGGAACGTATCAACAAGTTGGGGCGTCTGGGTGATGTGGTCGAAGTGCGGCCGGGCTATGGGCGCAATTTTCTGATGCCGCAGGGGAAAGCCGTAGTGGCCAACCAGCGCAATCTGGAAGACTTTGCCGCGCGTAAAGCGGCTTTGGAGCGTGTTGAGTCAGAGCGTCTGCAGGCGGCTCAGCAGCGTGCAGCCACACTGGCGGAAGCCGTGGTCAAAATCGCCCTGCAGGCGGGGGAGGATGGCCGTTTGTTCGGCTCGGTGGGCTTGCATGATATCAGCGCAGCCTTGGCGGCTCTCGGTCATGAAGTGGCCCATTCGGAAATCCATCTGGCGGATGGCCCGATCAAGCGGATAGGTGAATTCCCGGCGCGGTTGCATCTGCACCCGGAAGTGGAGCTCGACGTGATGGTGTTCGTCGAGCGCGCCTGACCCAGGTACTGGCGGGGACGGCGGAGTGTTCGAGTCTGCGGACCATGGCGGCGGGGTCAAGGCCCCGCCGCACTCCATTGAGGCGGAGCAATCCGTCATCGGTGCCCTGCTGATTGATCCAGATACAGCGGATCAAGTGACCGAGGCGGTGACGGCCGAAGATTTTTATGAGCGCCGGCATCGCCAGATTTTTCTGGCCATCAGCGCCATGCTGGGTGCCGGGCGGGCGGTAGACGCCGTCACGGTCTCCGAGTGGTTGCAAGATCATGAGCAGCTTGCCGATGTGGGGGGGGTGCAGTATCTCCTCATGCTGGCCAACGAGACACCCTCGGTGGCCAATGTGCTTGCCTATGCGCGCATCGTGCGGGAGCGGGCTACCCTGCGCGATCTCATTCGGGTTGGTCGGGAAATTGCCGAACTCGCCTATCGTCCAGAAGGACGGGAAGCTCAGGCGCTGTTGGACGAGGCGGAAAGTCGGGTCTTTCAGCTCGCCGAAGGGCAGCAGCGGGCCGGTGAAGGCTTCAAGCAACTCAAGGATGCACTTCCGGCGGTAATCGACCGGATCGAGACCATCGCCCGCGAGAAAAAAGGCGTTACAGGTCTGTCCACAGGCTTTGCCGATCTGGACGAGAAAACCTCCGGCCTGCATCCGGGCCAGCTCATCATTGTCGCGGGTCGTCCGAGTATGGGTAAAACCTCTTTCGCCATGAATATAGCTGAGTATGTCGCCTGTAACGAAGGCAAGCCGGTGGCGGTTTTCAGCATGGAAATGCCGATAGACGAAATCGTCTTGCGCGCACTTTCGTCGCGGGGGCGGGTGGACCAGCACCGCCTGCGCAATGGCAGCCTGGGTAATGACGACTGGCCGCGTATCGCCCATGCCATCGGTGAACTCGGCAATGCGCCGTTGTTTGCGGATGACTCGGCGGCGCTGACGCCGACGGAGTTGCGCTCGCGGGCGCGGCGGCTGAAGCGGGAGCATGGTTTGGCGCTGATTGTGGTCGACTATCTGCAACTCATGCAGGTGCCGGGGCGGGGTGATAATCGGGTCGCTGAGATTTCCGAGATCAGCCGCTCGCTCAAGGCCTTGGCCAAAGAGTTGTCCATCCCGGTGATGGCCCTCTCGCAGCTCAACCGCAGTCTGGAAAGCCGTACCGAAAAGCGTCCGCAGATGTCCGATCTGCGTGAATCCGGCGCTATTGAACAGGATGCCGATTTGATTCTCTTCCTTTACCGCGATGAGGTGTATTACAAGGACAAGGAAGAGGTGAAGGGCATTGCCGAGGTGATCATCGGCAAGCAGCGCAACGGACCCATCGGGACCGTGCGGATGAGCTTCTTCGGTGAATATACCCGCTTTGAGAATTATGCGCCGTCCGGGGATAGTTTCGGGCATTAGTTTCCTGCGCGCTGATTTCTGTCAGGGGATTTTTCTGTGCTTTGCGGTATCATGGTCACATGACTCGCCCCGTTGTTGCCAATATTTCCGCCGTTGCACTGCGCCATAATATGGCCGTGGTGCGCCAGCATGCGCCCCATGCGCAAATTATGGCGGCGGTCAAAGCCAATGCCTATGGGCATGATGTCGCGCTCTGCGCCCCGGTGCTGGCAGAAGCCGGTGTCGATGCCTTTGCCGTGGCCTCCCTGGAAGAGGCGGAAAACCTTCATGCACTGCGTCTGGAGCGGCCGGTTTGTCTGCCGGGGGGCCTTTTGACGCGGAGGAGGTCGCCGTTGCGGCGGCGCGGGGCTATCTGCTCGTTATCCATGAACAACGCCAGTTGCAGTGGCTGGAAACCCATGCTGCCGATGCTACCCTGCACCTGTTTATCAAGGTGGATACGGGTATGCACCGGCTGGGTTTTGCCCCGGAACGATTACCAGCCCTGTTTGCCGCTTTGCAAAGCTATCCCCGCTGGCAGGTGCTGGGGCTAATGAGTCATCTCGCCCGCTCCGATACCCCGGACGACCCTTTCAACCGCCAGCAGGCGGGCGTCTTCGCCGAGGCCGTTGCGCACTTTGGTCATTGCACGGCGGGTCAGCATACCCTGGCCAATTCGGGGGGGGTGCTGGCACTGCCCTTTACCCATCAGCACTGGGTGCGCCCCGGGCTCATGCTGTACGGTCTTTCGCCCTTCGCCGGGCACAATGGTACCGAGATCGGTTTGCAACCCGTTCTGTCCTGGCGCAGTGCAGTGGTGGCCATCCGCGAACTCGCCCCCGGTGACTGGCTGGGCTATGGTGCTGCCTGGCAGGCTCCTGCGCACTGTCGGGTGGGGGTCGTGGCGGCAGGCTACGGTGATGGTTATCCGCGTCACCTGGGTTCGGGTGCGCCGGTTACGGTGGCCGGACAGCCTACCCGGACTTTGGCACGAGTGAGTATGGATATGCTTTTTGTAGACTTGACGACCGTGCCGGCGGAAATCGGGGCTTCCGTCGTGCTCATGGGGGCTGGCGGACCATCCCTCGAATCCCTGGCGACGAGACTCGATACGATCTCCTACGAGTTGAGCTGCCGTATGCAGATGCGTGTTCCGCGCCAGTTGGTCTCATGAGCCGCGACAAAACCCTCTTTGTCTGTCAGGAATGCGGCAGTACCAGCAACAAATGGCTGGGACGCTGCCCGGATTGTGGCGCCTGGAACAGCTTCGTCGAACAACGCGTGGAGAAGGCCGGGGCCAAATCCCAAACCACCTATGCCACGACCAGTCCGCCGCAATTTCTGCATGCAGTACCGATCGCGGATGTGGGGCGCAGCACGACGGGTCTGGCGGAACTCGACCGGGTGCTGGGCGGCGGACAGGTGCAGGGAGCCGCTATTCTCCTGGGCGGGGAACCAGGTATTGGCAAATCCACCCTGCTGCTCCAGACTGCCCATCATTTGGCCCAAGCCAATAAGGTGCTTTATGTCACCGGGGAGGAGTCCGCAGCGCAAGTCGCCTTACGCGCGCAGCGCTTGGGCCTGGGACAGAGCCCCGTACGGGTAGTCGCCGAAAACCATCTCGAAGCGATTGAAGGATTGCTCCAGACAGAACAACCGGCGCTGGTGCTGGTCGACTCCATTCAGACCGTCTATACCGACACGCTACAATCGGCTCCGGGCTCGGTAGCGCAAGTGCGGGAGTGTGCGGCCCGCCTGGTGCGCTTTGCTAAGGCTACGGGCACCACGGTCTGGCTGGTCGGCCATGTGACCAAGGAAGGGGCCATCGCTGGTCCGCGCGTGCTGGAACACATGGTGGATACTGTCCTCTATTTTGAAGGGGAGGCGGGTAGCCCGTACCGGATTGTGCGTGCCATCAAAAATCGCTTTGGTGCTGCCAACGAGTTGGGCGTTTTCCAGATGCATGAAGAGGGCCTGAGCGAAGTCGCCAATCCTTCGCAGCTCTTCCTGTCGCAGCATGATCGACCCGTGGCAGGAAGCGTGGTGTTGGCGACGCAGGAGGGGACCAGACCGCTTCTGGTGGAAGTACAGGCGCTGGTGACACCGAGTCCGCTGGCTAATCCCCGCAGGGTCGCCATCGGCCTGGACCCTAATCGCCTCTCCCTCCTGCTGGCTATCCTGCATCGCCACGGTGGCAGTGTGTTTTTTGATCAGGACGTTTTTGTGAATATCGCAGGTGGAATCAAAGTCAATGAACCCGCCGCCGATCTGGCGGTGGCACTGGCCCTGCTCAGCAGTTTTCGCAATAAACCTTTGGAGGGTCGCCGGGTCGTTTTCGGCGAGCTGGGTCTGGCGGGAGAGGTGCGTCCGGTGGCGGGTACTGAAGCGCGGGTGCGGGAGGCGATCAAATTGGGCTTCAAGGGCGCGATTCTTCCGCGTGGCGACAAAATTTCGAGTACCGTTACTTTCAAGTTGCGTCCGGCTGCCCGTCTTGGCGATGCCATAACAGCGGCCTTCGACGGGGGATAAGCCCCTGCGCGTCCGCTGCAATGCATCTGTCGACCGGATAGCGTGTTGTAGCTTGCAATATCTGTTCGGAGCGGTTAGGGTGGCTTGAGAGTGTGCATAAGAAATCGCATAATTTACTGATATATGAAGCTATTCCTGAATTTTTTCCGATAGCCTGAGAGGAGAGCTATTATGCAACAGCCTGCCATTTACTCTGCTGCACAGCGTGTGTTTCATTCATCCAAGCGTGGATTTGTAGGGTCCGCTCTGTTCGCTTTGGGCCTGTTTGGTCTGGGAACCAGTGTGGCCTTCGCGTCCGGCATGGAGATATCGGCGCCAGGATTGGTGCGCACCGCAATGACTGCGAGTGCCGTGGCCAGCCCTGCTGAGATAAAGAATTTTGCAGCCGCGGTTCAGGGGATCAAGCCACTCAACGAACAGGTCCACAGCGCCCTGAGTCAGAAAGATATCACTGCCACCAAGCGGGAAGAGCTGAAAAAATCCTACATGACCAGAGTAAACGGCATCCTTGCCAATAATCATCTGACGGCGGAGCAGTATTCCAGCATGCTCAAGCAGACGCAGAACGACCCGGCATTCGCCAGGCAGGTTGAGGGGGCCATGCAGTAAAGCCCCGTCCACCCATGCCCAAACTCAATTTGCCCCGCCCCGATTATTCTGTTCGCCGCCGTCATCTGATGCAAAAAATGCACGCCGCCGGTGTCGCAATTATACCCACCGCCATACCCAAGAGCCGTAACAGCGACGTGCAGTATCCGTTTCGCGGCGACAGTGACTTCTTGTACCTGACCGGCTTCGTGGAGCCTGAAGCCGTGCTGGTATTGATTCCAGGGCACGCTGATGGGGAGCAGATCCTGTTCTGTCGTCCGCGTGATCCGGAGCGGGAAACCTGGGAGGGGCGTCGTGCTGGGCTGGAGGGTGCCCTTGAGCAATGCCAGGTGGACCGTTGCCTCTCTATTCATGATCTGAATGATGTCCTTCCACAACTGCTCGAAAACCGGGAGTTATTGTTTTATCCCATGGGTCAGTCCACGGATTTCGACGCACGGGTAATGCACTGGCGTAATGTCGCCAAGAGCAAGATTCGCCAGGGTGTGCGCTACCCGCTCGAAGTGGTCGATGTTGCTGATCTGATCCATGAGATGCGGCTGTTTAAGGATCCAGAAGAGATCGAAATCCTGCGGGCGGCGGTGGGTATCAGCGGCGCCGGTCATCGTCATGCCATGCGTCAGTGCCAGCCGGGTATGCTGGAGTATGAATTGGCTGCGGAGATCGAGCACGTTTTTCATCGCCTCGGGTCGCCCAGTGTGGCTTATCCCAGTATCGTCGGTGGCGGGGTCAACGGCTGTATTCTGCACTACACTGAAAACGATGCGGAACTGCGTGATGGCGATCTGGTACTGATCGACGCAGGTGCAGAGGTGGGTGCCTACGCTGGCGATATCACCCGGACCTTGCCGGTCAATGGCGTTTTCAGTCCCGCACAACGGGAAATTTACGAAGTCGTTCTGGCCAGTCAGGAAGCGGGGATCGCGGCCATACAGGTGGGGCGTTCCGTTGCCGATTATCATGACGAGGCCGTCAGGGTGCTGGTGGATGGCCTGTTGGATCTGAAAATACTTTCCGGAAGGCGTGATGTGGTCATTGAGCAGGGCAGTTATAAGGCCTTCTATATGCATCGGACAGGGCATTGGTTGGGCATGGATGTCCACGACGTCGGTTGTTATCGCAGTGCAGATCAGTCCTGGCGGAAACTGGCGGCGGGGATGGTGCTGACGGTAGAACCGGGCCTGTATTTATCCCCGGATAATCAATCAGTACCGGAGCGTTGGCGCGGTATCGGGATTCGTATTGAGGACGACGTGCTGGTGACCGCCAGCGGGCCGGATATCCTTTCAGGCGAAGTGCCCAAGCGCATAGCCGATGTGGAGGCAATGATGGCGGCCGGACCTGGCAGTGGGCGATAATCGTTGGTCAAGGTAGACCTTGTGTCGGTTCAGAGGCCGTTGGTCGATGGTGCCTGCGCGTGTATGAAACGCAATTTTGCCTGCTTCACCCCGAAGTCCATAGCGCGCTGAACGCTGCCCATAAGAATGTCGGCAGCCATGTGATAACGGGAATTCATGGTATCCCAGACAACACCGTGTATCACTCGCCCAGAACGTAAAACGATGTCGATGCTTTCACCACAGCGGTTGCCGCCATCCTTCAGGAAAAATAAGTCCTGTGATAGAGCAACCTGGTTGGGTCGGTTGGTGCCGCAGGCAGCAATGTCTGGATTTCCACTGGTTTGGCCGGGAAGTGCGTTGTAAGCAGTCACTCGCCGAAGATAAAACATCTTGTGCCGTATGAGTAGGGCGCCATCACTACGATCAGGTTGTGCAGACCCATCCCCGGAAGCTGATTGTGTGTTCGTAGTGTTTTCCATCCGCCCGTCCATCCACTGAAGGTTTTTTGCGCTTTTTGACAGGTTGTTGAGCAGCGGAGCCGGTAAGTCTGGTGAATTGCGCGCCAAAGCGTTGGGTAGTAAAAGTGCAAACAGAGCAATACTCAGCCAGGCAGATAATCGTTGTATCAAGTCTATCTCCTTATCTGAGTTGGCCTGTGGTGACCTACCCCCAGCTTCAACGAGGCTGGCATTTTTCTAAAAATATGAAACGGAACAGCATATTACAGGAAATGTGGAAAAAATCAAGGAGATAGTTTTATTGTATTGTAAACAGTAGGTTGGTTTACGTTGATGGGGGGTGCTTGTTATGTATGGGAGAGTCGCCGAATGCCCGGTAATAGTGGACTAAACCGCGGCTTGGGGGTGTTTGCAGGTGCTCAATGTGCTAGATTGTGGCTACCGTCGAAAAAGCATGCCTAAAGACTGGCGTGTTGTTGTTTTTTTAGCTATGCTTTGTCTGCTCGTTATCCAACCCAACAAAGGAGACTGCTATGAGCAAGTTCACCACCGCCTTGAAAGTAACTGCGCTGATTTTGCCCTTGGGCTTAGCCGGTTGTGCGACCACCTCTGACCTCGGCAAGGTTGCTGCCAAGGCTGACGCCGCACAGTCCACCGCCAACGAGGCTTTGGCCAAGGCCAATGCCGCGCAGAGCACTGCGACAGACGCGCTGAGCAAGGCTAACGCTGCGCAGAGCACTGCTGATCAAGCGATGAGCACGGCCAACGCTGCCAATCAGAAGGCCGATGAAGCCAATGTGAAGGTAGAGCGGATGTTCAAGAAGGCGATGATGAAGTAATTCTCGCGCCGATTGTTTGTGATGGGGCCTCGTCGATGCTTCGGCGAGGCCCCTTCGCATTTGAGGGTCGGATAGGATCGGAGATAATTTCGCCGGTGTCCGATGTCGGGCGCCGTGTTCCCAATGCCACAAAAAATCGGCCAAGTTCGCACGGGTTTGGTAGGCATCACTCCCTATGCACACTCATTTTCCTAGATCGCTCCGCTTTTCAAGGTATTCGTCACGCTCGATCTCGCCGCGTGCATAGCGCTCGTCCAGGAGTTTGGGGGCTGTGCCACCTTTGTTGTCGGCCAGGTCGCTCCTGCACCCATGGCGATGCCTGCATGCAAAGGCCCCGCGGATCAGGAACGCAACACCACCCACAATCCCCACGAGAACCAGCAGGCACAACAATCCCCAAAACAGTCCAAAAACGCCCATCATACCGGCTCCCCAACCACCCATCATGTCCGGACCGGGATAGAAGTCTACCGCCGAGTCTGGCGCGGTGGTGGCGACCGCCTGTGTCAAAGCCGAAACAGGCACCATCATCACCAGAAAGCCCACCTTGGTGGCTATCCGGCTCCCCTTTTTTCGCTGTGATTCATCCATGCTGCTCATTGAACGACCTCCTGCCGTGAAATGTCGGAATGACATTCCCTCGTGCAAGTATAGCTCGGCTGCGCCCTCATGGCTGTGGGGCACACCAGGTTCCCCGCTCCCGATACAAGCATGATTGACACCTTGATTGCGCTCTCCATACTGCGGGAATCAATGCCTATCGTGTTCATGTAATTTCCTATCGACAATCAGGGCATCCCAGACGTTATAACCGTACCGTTCGGCAATCCTCATGCCATGAATGTGTGTGTCCAGTTGTGACGGGAGCGACCGCGCATATTCGATGGATGAGTGATCACACCTCCCTGGTTTTCGGGAAGGACATTGCTGTCATTTTTCAGGATGGGTACCAGAATCGCTTGGCCGAATGCGCCACCAGGGAGCTCGCCAGGGAATCGCCTTAACAAAGCTTCTGATTCCGGGTTTATTTTTGAAATATAGGCTTATACCGGTTCACCCAATCCGGGATCAACTCCGGCGCCATAGGCCGCGCTATGGCGTAACCCTGCAAACAGTGACATTGCATCTGGGTGAGTAGATCGGCGTGCCCGGCTGTTTCCACCCCTTCCGCCACTACTTGCAGTCCCAGCAGGTGGGCGCTGGTCACCACCCCGGCCACGATCGCATGATCCCTGGGGTCGTGGAGGATGTTCCGGACGAAGCTCTGATCGATCTTGATGGTTTGCGCAGGTAACTTCTGCAAATAGGTCAGTGAGGCGTTCCCCGTGCCAAAATCGTCCAGCGCGATCCGCACCCCCAGCCGGTTGCAGGCCAACAGGGTTTCCCGTGCCCTGGCAAAATCCTGCAACGGTGCGGTTTCGGTGATCTCAATTTCTACCGCAGATGCCGGCAGATCAGCATGCGCATCCAAAGCGGTCTGCAGGTCGGAGAGAAAAGCCTGATCCAACAAATGATAAGCACTCACATTCACCGAAACGCGCAGGGGTAGCTCCTGCCGATGCCAGACTTCCGCTTGCGCCAGCGCCGACTCCAGCACGAGGCAGCCGATGCGCCGCGCCAGACGAGGGGCATCCAGGGCACTGGCGAAGGCCGCAGGAGGTAATAATCCGCGTTCCGGGTGGTCCAGTCGGAGCAATGCTTCCACCGCTACGGGTCCGTTGGTCTTCTCCACGACAGGTTGGTAGTGGAGCAGCAGCCGCCCCTGATTCAATGCGGCTTCCGCCATTTTGTACACCTCCATTCGCTCTATTTGAAGTTGATCCATCGGCCATTCAAACCATTGAAGCCGATCCTTCCCCGCCGCCTTGGCAGTATACAGGGCCAGGTCCGCGTGCCGCAGCGAATCCTCTGGCGGTGCATCATCCAGCGGGTAACTGGTCAGTCCCACACTGCCTGACAGCGGGATATCTTCCCCTGCTAACTGGAATGGGGTGCGCAGCACTTCCAGCAGCCGGGCGCAAACACCCTCCACTTGCTCAATACGCTCCATATCCGGGAGTAGCAAGCCAAACTCATCACCACCCATCCGCGCCAGCGTATCACCGGATCGCAGTTCATCGAGCAATCGTCGTGCCATCTCCTGCAACAGCACATCACCGGCGGCATGCCCGAAGCGGTCATTGACCTGTTTGAACCCGTCCAGATCCAAAAGCCCCACCCCCAACAGGCGCTCGCGGCGCAGGGTCTGGGCCTGTTCATGACCCAATCGGTCCATGAACAGCACTCGGTTGGGCAATCCGGTGAGCGCATCGTGGGTAGCCTGATGCGCCAGTTCGGAGGTCAGCCGACGTTTTTCGGTGACATCCCGGAAGACCAGCACCGCGCCCAGCAAGACGCCCTGTCGATCCCGTATCGGTGCCGCGCTATCCTCAACGCTGCGCTCCTGTCCTTCTTTGGTGATGAGCACGGTGTGATTGGCCAACTCTACCACTCTGTCTTCTTCCAAAACGCGCCGGACAGGATTGTCCGCCGGTTCCTGACCGCCTTCCTGAACAATGCGAAATATGGCTTCCAAGGGCTGGCCAACGACTTCCGCGCGGGTATAACCCGTTAAGTCTTCGGCGACGGCATTCATGTCCAGCACCTGACCCTGGATATCCGTGGTGATCACCGCATCACCAATGGAGTGCAGAGTGACTTCCGCCCGTTCTTTCTCTTCCCATAATTCCTGCTGGACCTGTTGTCGTTCTTTTTCCCGCTCCCGACCGAGTCGCCGCAGATAGCCGTAGCCGAACGTGGATAGTAACAACAGAGCAATTGCGCCAGCGGTTGGTGCCTTCATGCTGCGCCACCATGCCGCCCCCAAAACGGAGCGCGGAATGCACACCCCCGCTACGACAGGGTACCCCGCTATTCGGTGTACGGTACACAGGCGCCATGCGGCCACCGCACTGCTCACGCCGGAAAACACGCCCGACTGCAGATCCGGGTGATTCATAAGGTGTTGCGCCACAACACCTTGCTGCGGTTGCGCATAATGGACACGGGCGGAATACGGATAACGACTCATCAGAAATCCATTGTCCCGCAGGAGAAAAATAGCGGATTGAGGTGGCAGAGGGAGCCCGCGCCAGGCAGGCAACCGCCCGTTTATAAGTGGCAACAAGGCGACCAAAAGCCGTTTCCCGTCCATTCCGGAAGTCGGCTGGAAAAGGGGAATCATCCATATGCCATGACTACTACCGGGGTCCGAGTCGCGCACGGGAGGCCCCAGGCAAAACCCGGCAGAACGCTGGCAATGGCTCAACGCAGCTTGCTGCGCGGCATTCAATCCCGAGTGGAGGGCCGCGGTATGCGCATCGATATCCGAAAGCAGGTCCTTGAGGAAGCGCTGACGCGTGCCCGTGGTAACTATGTGCCCACTCGCCATCAATACCCCCACTGCAGAAAGATCCGGCTGTAGCATCAGATAACTCTGCAGCAACTTCTCTGCGGTAGGTCCCGAATGGGTTGGCACTGATGCCAGTTGTTGTCCGATCAGCACCATCGAGACCCGTGTACCATCCAGCATGACCCGTGTCCCCTCGGCCAGCGATGCCGCCAGCGTCTGGAGGCTGCGGGTTTCCCGCACCCCGGTTTGCTGCCAGTTAGACCATGCCAGGCCCGCCCCCACAAGCAAAACGACCAGCATGAATCCCCACCACAGGCGAAGTAGCCAGCGCGGGATATAAGTGTGGTGTCTGGGAGCCTGCGGATATGGCTGACTCAATGCTGCGCCTCTGGTCCGATTCGTACGTATGCGTCATACATAGTACAAATAGCCGGAAAATGCCCGTTTTGGTCTGGTCCATCCAGTTTCCATTGCGAAAGGAAGCAAAAATACCCATTCTGAGCACCGTTCGAGACCCCCATTTGAGACACATTGAAATGGGCGCTACTACGTCGCCCTTCGCTGGCCGGTGACATCCCAGTAACGCCGCTGTTTCTTCCATTCTGTTGCACGCTGGAGGGGGACCCATACCATCAAAGGTAAACCAAACGTGGCATACTCTGCGTTTCTGTACTAATTAAGTACAATGCTCTGCCCCAGAAATGGAATCGAGTCGCAATCCATCATGCTAAATTGTCACCCTTGTTGCCCATGCTAACCTGGCTCTACCGCGCCTGGCTGCTGTTTTTGGTTGTCGTGTTGGTGGCCGGAGGATGGCTGGGCTATGCGGATTGGCAGCAAATCCGCCACCAGTATGGCACCAATCTTTTGGCGTTGGCGGCTGCCGTGGCAGATGGCACCCATCTGTTTCTAAATGATGCACACAACTCCATACGGATGCTGGGAAACGAGGTTGTTCCAGAAGGGGTGGATCACCCCATTACCACCCGCGAAACGCTCGAAAATTATCTGGTATTTGAACACAATTTTGCCGCCATCGGTGTCCGGTCATGGCAGGGGTCCCCGGTCGCCGCAGGCGCCGATAAGGGCTTGCTGGATGCGCTACTTTCTCCATCCGGAAGGGGCGTGCAATCGCCTCTCAAAATCAACCCGGAACAACACCGCCTCCTCGATCATTGTTGGCGTTCTCCTGGATTTTGTATGGGGCCACCCGTACAAACCACGTCCATGCACTCACGAGAGGGCGCGTGGATGGTGCCTCTATTTCTGCAGACGCAGATACTTGATCATGGCGTGCCCAAGCCTCTACGGATGGTAGTGCTATTGCCTTTGCAGAATGGGCAGTTGCCTTTTTGGGCGGCACTACCGTTGCCGCAACATGGCTCTATTTTTCTCTTGCGCAATGGGGGCGTTCTGGAAAGCCGTTATCCACCGCCGACCAAGACCTCTTTTAGCATTCGGCAAAATGGTATCGCCGCACAATCCATATTTGCGCATCAAGGTGCGCAATACGATGTGTACTACGGTTTAGCGACGGCCGTAAACCAGTGGCGATTGGGCGCCTGGTACCGCGTACCCGGCTACTCACTGGTGGCAGGGGTGGCTTTGCCACGCTCCGTATTGGTGGCCGCCTGGTGGAACCGTATGACCGGACCGCTGGCCGCCATGCTTGCTCTTCTACTGCTGTCGACGTTGGGTTATCTGACACTCCGACGGGTGGCCCGAGAAAGAATATAGGAAAAGGACGCTGCTGAGACATCACTCTGGGAGGCCAAGGAACGAGCGGAAGTTACCCTGCTTTCCATCGGCGATGCGGTTGTCACTACAGATATAGCCGGGCGGGTCACGGATCTCAACCCTGTCGCCGAGACCCTGATGGGTTATCCGCGTGCGGAAATGTTGGGGAAACCACTGGATGCGGTTTTTAAGATCGTGCGGGAAGGAGACCATGCCCCGGTGGCGAATCCGGTTCAACGGGTACTGCAGGAAGGCAAAATTATCGGACTGGCCAATCACACCATACTCATTACCGCACAGGGCGAAGAACGCGCCATAGAAGATTCAGCCGCCCCCATCCGTGCGCGGGATGGCACTATACTGGGTGCTGTGCTGGTCTTCCATGATGTGACGGAGAAACGTCGGCTCACGGCGGATCTCGCCTATCAGGCCACGCACGACCTGCTCACTGGATTGCCGAACCGGACCTTGTTTCTGGATCGCCTGCAACAGGCGAGTCGTGCGGTGACCAGACAGGAAACACTCCTGCTGGTGGGTATTCTGGATCTGGATGGATTCAAACAGGTGAATGATGGTTTGGGTCATGATATGGGGGATATTCTCCTGCAAGAGGTGGCGCGCCGCACGCGGGAGGCATTACGGACGGAGGATACGATAGCCCGACTCGGCGGCGACGAATTTGGTCTGGTGCTTCCCGAAATCCATCATATGAAAGGGGCGCAACACTTGGCGAATCGCCTGCTCCAGGCGATTGCCGAGCCGATCCTTTTGGACGGAAACAGCGTAACCATCTCGGGCAGTTTGGGGATCACCGTCATTCCCTGGGATGACGGTGATCAACGGAGTGTGTTGCGGCATGCCGATATGGCGCTTTATGCCGCCAAGAATGGCGGACGTAACCAGTACCGATTCTATGAAAAAACCATGGATGCTCAACAGGAACAACTCATGGAGGAGATGGTGATGACCCAGGCGGCGCTCGAAGATCAGCGGCTGATCATGTACTACCAGCCGGTGGTGTCGATCCACGATGGGGCTGCACCCTGCGAAGGGATCATCGGCTTCGAGGCGCTTATCCGGATGGCGCATCCGCAACGCGGAATCCTCCCGCCAGTTGCGTTTGCCGAAGCCCTGGATCATCCGCGTCTGGCCCGGCGCATCGGCTGTTTTGTGTTCGATGCCGTATTGGCTCAGGGAGAACAGTGGCATCGCGATGGGCTTCCTTTTCGAATGTCTATGAACGTCAGTGCCCGCCATCTACTGGATCCCAGATTTCTGGATGATATACGCACGGCTCTGGCGGCGCATCCCGGCATCCCATCTGAAATGTGCGAGATCGAGGTCACAGAAAGTGCGCCCATGCTGGATTTCCCCAAAGCACAAGAAACTCTACGGGTCTGTAACGAGTTGGGTCTGCGCATTGCTTTGGATGACTTCGGCACCGGTAGTGCTTCCCTGAGCTACCTGCAGAAACTGCCAGCTCAAACGATCAAGGTGGACCAGAGCTTCGTGCGGGATATTCTGAATGATCCGCGGGACTTCGCCATCGTTGCCGGTGTTACAACGACGGCCAATATGCTGGGTCTCGAAGTGGTCGCGGAGGGGGTGGAGACCATCGGCCATTTACAGCTCCTGGAGACCCTGGATTGTCATGCCATGCAGGGCTATCTCTTCTCTAAACCCATGCCTGCTGATGAGGTTCCCGGATGGGTTAAGTCATTCAATATATTGAATTACAAGAGTAATTTACCCCCCCCTCCCCCCCCCACGCAGGACTCCGTAGGATATAACGACTGATGGTTTCCTCGTCGCTCATCGACTGCGCGTCGTCCAGTGTGTCGAAGCTCTCCAGGGAAGGGGCCTGTGCCTGACCGCATTCTGGTCCGGAATTCCAAAAGCTAAGAAGCAGTTATAAGATGATCCGATAGTGCCTTACCGCGTGTGGCCACTGGCAGAAGAGCCGGATTACGGACCAAGATATTAGACAGACGGGATTGTATTAGACAGTAGCGAGGGGGATTGCTCGCAAACCTGTTGAAAATATGGGGTGGCTGACGGGGTTCGAACCCGCGACAACCGGAATCACAA
>JAKAVW010000017.1 GCA_021827445.1 Pseudomonadota bacterium | reverse complement strand
GATGTCATCATCAACGGCGCGCTGACGGTGAATTTTGATGTGTATGTGCCGGCGGACAGCACCGATCCCGTGACCCTCACCGTGGCGGGCACGCAGGAATGGAGCAAGTCCCTGGTGACTGGAGGCAGTGCGAAAACTTTCAGCTTCAGCATCCCGGTCACCAACACCGCAGCCGTAAACGGTTCCACCGTCGTGGTGGCAGACACGTTGGGCGGCGTGGAGGCCACGGATGTGACGTATCAAGTCGGGACCTCACCGACACAAACGTCCGCGACGCCATCCGGCGTAAGTGGTGTCCCGTTCATCGTGTTACCTCCCCAAATGTAATTCCAAAATGGAAGTCTTTTTACCCTAACCCGGAGTCAACGACGATGCCAGTCAAAAATATCAAGGTGCGCGTGGACCGCATCGAACAGGAACAACAGGAGCACCGGCAGCTCCTGGGTCGTCACCAACTACACATTGACAAGCTGGAACACAATGTCAATGAGATCCGCGTGGCCCTCGCGAAAACGGCTACCAAGGAAGACGTGCTCGCGGTCGGCACGGAGACGCAGACGGCCATCAACGGCATCCTGCGGGATGCATTAAATACGGCCCCCGAGTATGCGGTGGTCGCCATGACGCAGGCGCAAGTGAATGCCGCGGAGGCTACCAAGCGCGCCCATTGGATCATGGCGATCTGCGCAGTCATCACGGCATTACTGGCTGCCAGCGGTATCACGGCGACGCTCTGGCCGCATCTGGCTCCCTTCTGGTGAGCCGTGGACCTGGAAACCCTCTACGCGCGGTTCCGCCGGAGTCGCGCATTCCTGAGCGCCCTGGTGGCGCTCGTGGCTGTGTGGTTGGCTCTGCACTTTGTCTTTGGGGTGGACCGCGACTTCGGCGCCCTCAATCTCACACTGTCTGTCGAAGCCACGCTGGGGGGCGCGATTCTCTATATCGCGCTCGAACGCAGCGAGGAATTGCAGAAACGACAGCTCCAATACATCGCGGACCTCAGTGAGGCCATCCGCGATCTGCTTCTGGCCCATCAAAAGGAACATGCATCCGAGGAGAGAAACCCATGAGTTATCCGCAAGCATTGCAATTCACACTGGTGGCAGAAGGTGGTTACAGCAATCAACCCAACGACCATGGCGGAGTCACCGATCATGGCATCACGCAGGCTACGTACGACACCTATCGCGCTCTGGTGCACCAATCCCAGCAGGATGTGGCGCTGATCACGGACCCGGAGGTGCGGGATTGCTATTTCAAGCTCTTTTGGCTCCCCGCGCATTGCAACGAGATGAGTACGCAGCTTGGGGTGTGCATGTTCGACTGGGCTGTGAATCATGGCCCTCCTGGCGCCATCCGCACCCTCCAAGAGACGCTTGGACTGGACGATGACGGCATCTACGGTCCCGAAACGCGGCGTACTGTGGCGCGCGCAGACCAGTATGACCTCTGGGAGGCACTCAACAAGGAACGGCGCCAATGGTACCTCGATGATGCCAGCGCCCATCCCTCGCAACGTGCATTTCTGACTGGATGGTTGAATCGCGTCGATCGCCTCAATGCTTACGTGGAGACACTATGAACACCCTCATCCGCACCCTGATTGTAACCGGCGTGGCCGCATTCATTGGCGCGCTGCTTTCCGCCCTGTTCTTGCGCAGGAAGACCGTGAAACCGCTGACGCAGCCCATATCGTCGTATATCACGGGTTCGTATGGGTGGCTGACGAGCCTCGGTTTCGCAGCCCTCATGGGCTCACTCCTGCTCCTGGCGCATTGGGCGCCCGGACCCCTCTGGACGTGGCATCTACCGCTGTGGAGCGCTGCGGTCGCGCTGATGGGGGTAGTCGGCACGAAATGGGCACAACTCGATTCCGGGAGTAGTACGCTTTACGCTGACTTTGAGGATGCGCATCTGCTGAGTGCTGCGATCGCCTTTGGTGCCCTCACATTCGCAGAACTCCATTCTCCCCTCGGGTTGGGTTTCGTCTGGGCCCCTTGGGCGGCCATTATCCTCGCCGTCGGCTTCACGCTGCTGAAGAGCTCCCAGACCACCCTCTTGGAATGGTCCTACACGGCCCTGATCCTGACTTGGTTCGGATGCCTACTCAGATAGACACCAGGGCACGAAATGCGTTCCGAACGCATGGTGTACAGCCACAGCTATAAGACTGTTGTGGCCGACGGGCCTTATAGAGAGCTCAGTTTATAAAAATGGAAGTGGTGCTAGCCGAAGGTCACACATTGTCACCCATTTGAACTGGCTGTGTTACCGTCAATGGGACATTTTGTCTGAGTGGGATTCGGCATGTTCGAGCGCATCCAGTCAATGATCGGCAGTTGTATCAGTATGGTGCGTGGCTTCACGGTTGCTCCCCTCCGTGGACTGGCCCAGGGACGGCTGTTTGTGCAAGCCGATGGCACTACCGACCTTTCGCGCGTTCTGGGGGCTGTTTCCATCCTCGGCTATCTCTTTTTGCAGGGCTGGGCGCTCATTGCGCTCAAGCAAACATTCGACGCCGGCGCATTCGGCGGCGGCTTATCGGCCGTCTGTGGAGGCGCGGGTGTTTTCATTCTGGCTCACAACTACGCCAGCAAATAGAGAGGCGGTAATTGCCATGAACTTCCTCTATAAGTATCTCGCCTATGGTTTTGTTGTGATGCTCATGTTGGTTGGCGGCTTCATGGTTGGGCATCACGAAGGCAGCTTGGCAGGGACGGCCGAGGTCAATGCGTTACGCGCGTCCATAGCCACACAGACAGCCAGTGCTTCCCAAAAAGCCGCGCAAGTTCAACAGCAGGCTGATGCCGTCGCGCTCGCACAAGCGGAAGCGGCTGTGCAGGCTGCGAATGCCGCGGCTGCTGCGCGTGCCAACGATCTTCAATCCGCCCATGCCGCGCTCTCGCGGCTCAAATCAGAGGTATATGCGTATGCGAAAGGCACTCCTGAAAATAAATGGCTTACTGAGCCTATTCCTGGCGACATTGTTAGCCGCATGTGCCTCTACACCGGTCGCCCTACCGCCTTCAATCGTGCGTGTGCCGGAAATACGGTACCTCCCGATTCCAGCGGCCGACCTTGAGCCGTGCATGGTTCCGGTCGGCAAGCCAATCGTGAACGGCGATCTTCTGCTGCATGACCAGGCGGCTATGCAGGATCTCAAGAACTGCAACAAACAACTCGCGCGTGCCCGCGCCAAAAACGGCGCTCCCTCCATCCCCATCCCACACCCGGAGTAATCACCATGCGTCCGCGTTTACCCGACATCAGGTTCTACACCACGGCCCTGTTCTCGATCGCCATGCTTCTGTATACCGCCTTTCCTATTGGGGCTCATGCTGCCGATTGGGTACAGGTGGGAACGTTTGTGGGCGCCAAGGGCGTCTCCACCGATGAGTACTACGCACCCACGACAGTGCAATCCTTTGCGCTCGGTGAGCTGGCGTTAGTGCGCGAAGATAGGGCTGGACAACCACCAGCGTATTTCCAGGTGGCCATTGATTGCCATGACCACGAGTACAAATTCAGGAGTGTGAAGTTTACGCGTGCTCCCAAAGCCGCCTTCGGTCCGGTGAGTGGCCCACATCGCATTGTGGAAGGTTCTGATGTGGCCGCGCTTGAGCTCTATCTCTGCTCCACGTGAGCGCAGCGCGTCCCATTGTCGCGCTCAAGATTGGTCGCGCCAAGTACAAGGTGCGTTATCGGCGTCTGCTGCCACACAATCTTGGACGCCTGTTCTTCACTACGCGCTCGATTGTGGTGGACGACAGTCAGTCAGACTTTGATCGTGCCGACACGCTACTCCACGAAATACTGCACGCAGTGTGGGACCAGCACAAGCTTAGGGCCCGCGTGAGTGAGGAACGCGCCGTCACAGCACTCGCTACGGGCTTGACCGCAGTTTTTTGTGATAACCCAGGGCTGCTGAGCCACCTGGAAAGATTGATCCGGGATGGTCGCTGAGTGTAGATGGGCACAAACCTATCGTCCTAATCAGTGAGGTTGAATATCCATGGCATCCCACACCCTGTCTCGGAAGGTCATCACTCAGACTCTGCGCCTGTATGCCGAGCACGGTGGAAATATAGCCGCTGCGTGCCGGACAGCCGGAATCGCGCGCACGACATTCTGTGATCGGCTGGCATTTGCCAAGCGCCACATGGATCCCATCCAAGAGACGCAACTTGATACTACTGCGTACTATCGCAAAATCACAGACGCGCCCAGTCGTTCTGTGTTTGTTTTTACCTGCGCCCAGAATGCCACGAAACCCCATCCCGTTTTTAAAACCCTCCTGCAGTATTGCAAGTATCGGCATGCGACGCTGGTGGTCATCCCATTGCGTTACCACAATCCCACCAGTTTTTGGAGCCGCGGTGCCCAGAACGATGACTGGTGGGACGCGACGATAGTGCCTTACCTGCTGGATAAGCGCTTCGATCTCAACAAGCACCTGACGGTGCTGGCCGACATCAAGACTCAACCGACTGCCGTCAGTCCCCTTGCGGGGCTGGAAACCATGAGCGGTTCCCGGAGCGTCGTCGTGGGCCATCCGCGCATGGAAATGCTGACCGTCCCCACTCCTCAATCAAAATTACCCAAGATGCTGTATTCCACGGGCTGTGTGACGCGCAAGAACTACATCTCGGCCAAGGCTGGCAAAAAGGCCGAATTCCATCATAGCTACGGCGCGGTGGTGGTAGAGCGCTGCGGAGACCTGTTTTTCCCGCGACAGTTGAATGCCACCTCCGATGGTTGCTTTTACGACCTGGATTATTACTACACTCCCCAAGGAAGGCGTCGCAGCCCGCGGGCGGCTGCACTGGTGATGGGCGACAGCCATGTCGAGTTTATTGATCCCTCCGTGGTTTCCGCCACATTTGGTCCGCAGGGCATCGTGAAGGTGCTGCGTCCCAAGGTTCTTGTGTGGCACGACACTCACGACTTTTACGCGCGCAATCACCACCACAATGGACGTGTATTTACCACCTACGCCAAGTATCGCTCCGACATGGACAACGTGGAGCGACTCTTGGATTCCACCTTTGCGTTTATTGACCAGCATGCGCCGCGAGATACCACGAATGTCTTTGTGGCCTCAAACCACACGGAAGCGCTCGCGCGTTGGGTAGCGGAAACGGATCCCAAAGCGGATCCAAAAAACATACTGTTTTGGGCCCACACCTTCTTGGCCATGCTCAGCGATACGCGTATGACGAATGGTGGTACCGTCACCCTCGATCCATTCGAGTATTGGGCTCGCCACAAGCTGCGCTGCTATGAGAACTCCATTTTTCTGGTGCGCGATCAGAGTTACCGCATCTGCAATATAGAAGTCGGATTCCATGGGGATCAGGGTCTCAACGGTGCCAAAGGGAACGTGCGCGGCTTTACCAAGATCGGCACCAAGTCGGTGATCGGGCACCACCATAGTCCAGCGATTCAGGCTGGCGTGTACTGCGTGGGGACGTCTTCTCGCCTGCATCTGGAATATAACCACGGTCCGTCTTCGTGGGCCCACACTCACTGCATCATCTATCCAAACGGCAAACGCACCTTAGTGACCATTGTGAACGGGAAGTGGCACACATGATCTGGATATACGCTACCATCTTTGGTATCGCTGTGGTGCGCGTCTATGCCCGCGCTGGGCAGCAGCTAAACGTCATCCACTACCAGTGGCTTCGGCTGCCACTGTTTTCCTACCTTATGGCGGCCGGCGACTTCGGCCTGTGGGGTTCTGCGTTCGTACTGTTCCAGCAAAAAAACTGGCCGGGATTCTGCATCGCCGTTGTGGTCTATGGAACGGCTGGATGGATCGGCTCCTCTCTTGCGATGCTGCTCCATAAGCTAACCGCGCAAGATCCCATGGACTAAACACGAGGTATGTCTGTGAAGGCGAAATTACGACAAGTTGGCGGTACGCATTACCGAGAAATGGCCATTCAGCCAGTGGATTTCTGTGAGGCTAATGGGCTCGGATACTGCCAAAGTTTGGCAATTCGCTATATCGTGCGTTACAAGCGCAAGGGGGGCAAACAAGACCTGCTTAAGGCTATTCACTGCATAGAACTGCTACTGGGGCGTACACCCTAGATGGCACCATTTTTTGTCGTCTCCTATCCCCGTTCCCGCACCGCATGGCTCGCCACGGCACTCACCGAGGGACGGCATTACTGCTACCACGAAGCCTCAGCCAATCCATTGACATGGCAGCATTTCTGTAATAGCGTTCACATCGCAGATGGATGTATGGGCAACAGTGACTGCGGGAACGTGTTCCTGTTGCGCACAATACTCACTCTGTGGCCACACGCCCGCCTCCTCATGATTGAACGAGATACGAGCGCCGTGAAGGACAGCCTTCGGCGCATCGGTCTCATCTTTCCAGACCTCCTGTACCAGCGCGCCCAAGAAGGTTTTGACTTCGCCCGTTCCCATGGGGCGCTCTGCGTTCCGTTCGACCGGATTGGCCAACAAGGCCCACGGATTTGGGCCCACTGTATTGGCTCGGAATTCAATGCCCATCGCTGGGCACTTCTCGACGCCATGAACATCCAGCTCAAGCGCGCGCGGCACCTTCAGCATGAATTACTTGAAGATCGCATCCGGCGTCAATTTTGTACCGCTGCTTCTGGCGATCAACCGGAAGCCGCACCTGTGGGATCAGCATCCTTACCGCCTGCGCAAGGGTAGTCCGCACGCGTTCAGTCACGACATCGTCATCCGCTACAAGGACGAGACCGAAAACAAGGCGAGCGGCGACTGGTCCAATTACACCACCGAACACGAGCCGATCTGGTATCCGGCCTACTACGAACTCCCCGAGCTTCAACCGCTGATTTTCGGCCTGATGGGCGACGGCCGCATTTGCGGTGAGCGCCTGGGCGGCATCTGGCTCTTCAAACTCGAACCTGGTAAGCGCGTGCTCCCACATATTGACCGGGGGTGGCACGCCACGCACTACGAGAAATTCTGCCTCTACATCGCATCCAATCCGTGGTGTCGGGTCTGTTACGCAGACGACAGTTACAGCGCGCAGCCAGGAGACCTGTACTGGTTTCGCAATGACGCCGAGCATGAGGTTATCAATGATGGCAACACGGATCGCATAGTCCTCGTAACCTGTATCCGGACGCCGCTGTACGAAGGCGTCAAAGCCAAGCCGGAGGTGCATTAAGATGCCGGCCGGTTGGATTGAAGCAGGCGCAGCCGTGCTGGGCGCCGCAAACAGCATGGGGGTCTTTGGGGGTGGCGGCAGCGGTTCGCAGGGCGATGCGTCCTCCATTGCGCAGGAGCAGGTCAACCTCGCCAATACCGAACAGCAACAAGCCACTGGCCTCTACAACCAGTACGAAAACACCTACGTCCCGCTGCAGAATCAGCTCATCACCCAGGTTCAGGCCGCTAATACCGCCAATTCCCCGAATGCCGCTGCGAATCGCGCGATGGCGGACGTGCAGGCATCCTCTGCGAACGAAAATGCGCAGTTGACACGCCAACTCGGCAGCTACGGCATCAATCCCGCCAGCGGCCAGTGGCAGAACGCACTGCGGCTGAATGCTCTGGGGACTGCGGGACAGGTGGCCGGTGCTGCGAATTCCGCTCGTCAGTTTGCGATCAACGAGAACCTCGCGCGCCTCGGTACGATTGCCAATATGGGGAATGGCTTGATCGGAGAGTCCCAATCCGGCGCGGGTCTCGGTTTGCAGGGATTGAATGGACCTCTGAATTACTTCAACCAATTGGCTGGCCAACAGAATACGCTGGCTATGCAGCAGGGACAGCAAGCCGGTCTGGGTCTGGCGAGTTTGGCGAATCTCTTTGGTCCTGGGACGTTCAACCCGACCAATCAAAATACCATCTGGGCCAATGCGAATGCGCCCTACAGCAACATAAGCTCTCCGCAGCCAGTCTCGGTGAACCCCATAGTCAATCTTCCAACCTACTCCGGTGGGCCATAATGAGCGCGTACGGACTACTCGGACTCTCGCAGGGGCTGAATGCTGGGGTGGCCGATCAGCAAGCATCGGTGCGCCAAGCGCAGCTCGACGCACTCAATACTTCCGTGGTGAATCAGCATCTGGCCGACGATGAGGCGGCGCAACAGCGGACTGCGGGTCTTTATCCTGGCCAACTCGCACTACAACAGTCGAATCTCGGTCTGGTAAGCGCCAGAACTAACCAAGCCAATGCCGCCGCGGCTGCCGCCAAACAGAATGCGGCGGATACGGCCGCGCTGCAGCCGACCAAGGTTCTGCAAGCTCAGGCACAACTGGGCGCCACCAAGGCCGCGGCTGCCGCCGCTCAAGCGCGCACCGCTACCTCTTATGCCAACCTCTCCAAACAAGACATGAACACCCTGCGCGGTGCCCGTGCTGGTATGGTACAGGTCATGGGCACGCAACTTGGCAAGCCGAACCCAGACACCAAAGCCATCGAGGAATCCTACAACGAGAACCTTCCGTCATCCATGGCGAGCAAGCGCATCAAGCCTGGATCGTTGCAACTCAATTCACAAACTGGTGCCTTTACGTTCCAGACCAACAGCGGTCACACAATCAGTGGCACCTACGCCGGCCTCAAGGGTGGTATCACTGCACCGCAAGGATCCGCCAAGGGCACCCCGATGACGCCGAGTCAGACCGTGACAGCTTCGACGCAGTGGACCAATACCACGAAGGGGCTGATCTCCAGCGCGTTTGGGGCGGGCTTTAACTCGAATGGCACCTACAACCCAGGGCAGGATCCAGCACTCGCGTCCAAACTGACTGGCATTGCCGCTTCGGTCGGTGAGCGTATTGGCTATCAGAATATCGCTGCCGGCGTGGTCGCGAATGCCGTCATTCAGGCGAATAAAGAGTTTGGCGGTTCCAAGAACGGCATCACCGGTGATGGCACGAGCAATCCGAATTTCATGGCCCGCGTCCAACAACTCATTCAGGTTGGTAGCGCTGCGCGCCAGCAGCAAACCGCGGGCCCTGGGGGAATTCCCACGCAGGCACCCACTCAGCCCAATCTCGGGGCGAATCCGCAGCCTCCACAGCCGCCGCAACCTGCGCAACCCACGCAACAGACTCAGGCACCCCTGTACCAGGACGGCACGTATCTGCGTGGCCCCGGCGGCAAAATCTACATCGTCCAGAACGGACAGCCTGTCCTAGCACCCAATCAGTAAGAGGTTTCCATGGCCGTTGACTGGGCACAGTTCTCGCCTATCACCGGAAGCCCTCCTGCGCCCACTGGCGCGTCCCAGAGCGGTTCTGCGGGCCCATCCGTCGCACCCGTGCGCTGGGAAGACTTCCAGCCTCTGGACGTTCCCAATTCGGGTGCGATCGTACCCAAGTCCGGTACGCCAATAGCCAAAGCACCAACCAACGTTGCGCCAGCCACAGCACCCATTCAGACCACGCAGTGGGATCAATTTAAGCCGCTCTCATCCGAGAGTGCCAAAGTTGCTCTCGATGCGTCTGAAGGGGGAGACGGCGACTTCCTGTCACAGTTAAAACAAAACATCGCTCGTCTCTCCAACACTCGCGCGCCGCTCCCTCCAGATGTACACACGCTAGCTACTGACAACGCACGAGCTGCGAGTGGCATGAAAGTGATTACGGATGGATTGGGAGCACTCAAGCGGGGCTCCCTGAGATTTGCAGGCCAGAGCGTGATGAGTGCTGGTGTACTCTCGGCGGGTGCGCTGGCGAGCGTTGCTGATCACATACATGCGGCGCTCACTGGTAAGACGCAGACGGGAGCGACGGATTACGTCTATGGGACGCTTCTCAAGCCAGTCGAGCGCACCATTCAGGCTAACCAAGAAGCCCCCAATGCGGGTGTCGCCGACCAGGTACTGTCCGATGTGCCAGGTATCATCGGCACCATTTTAGAGGCTGGTGCCACTGGTGGTGCGAGTGTCGAAAGCACAGGTGCGATCGAGGGTACCAATTTCGTGGTGGGTGAATCCACGCGCGACTATGTGGCTAGGGCTGTCGCCAGCGGCATGAAAGGCATGAGTGTGCCGGCCGTCACGACTGCCACCAACACCACAATGTCGAATCTCCAGCACAGCGTGGATCTCCATACCGCAGTAAAACAGGGGCTTGCGGCTGGCATTCAATCCGAGCTCATGGGCATCATTCCCCTGAATGCGCCAGGCGCTCTTGCCAAGCGTGTTGTGACGGGTGCTATTTCGATGCCGCTGTTTCAGGAACTCGGTCGCCGTGTCACCAACGCCATTTATGGGGCCCAATACCGGAATCTGAAGGTCGGCCCACAAGCATCTGATTACATCACATCCGTGATCGAGGGCGCAGGTTTTGGTGTGTTGCCTGGACATGCTGAGCCTGATTTTGGAACACGCTTTGCTGGCGCGTCGGGGCAAGCACCAACCACAGAAACCCCAGACGCCACCGGCGTTTTCCCAGATATGCGCGCCCTACCCGCAGATGCCCAAGAGGCTGTCGCAGATCACGCGCAGACAGATGGGACGCCAGCCACACCCAGTGTGGACTGGGCAAAATTCAAGCCCATCCCAGAGCAGAAAGGCGCCGCTACGGCTCCCGAAATGCGTTCCGAACGCATTGCGCAGGTGTCAGGTACATCGGAGCAGCCGACATTGTCAACCACATCCCAGACGTCTACGGTTGACAATGCGCAGCCACAAGTTACCCAACCCGTCTACCGGGGCATCCTTGGAAGAAATACGGAAGCACAACCAGAGCCTGCCGCGGCCGACCAAAGCAGACCTGAACAAAATATCCAAGGAAAGCCTGGCACGGCTCAACAGCCGGACGAAAGCGGGATACGTCCCGACGCACTGAAACGCCCGCGTGTCTATAAAGCGCCGAGCGTCAACCCAGCCAAAGACGACCTCTTAGCGGCCATCGCCAAGTCTGGCGGTATCAAAACCGATGATGCTGTTGGTGGGTACGGTCTGGATCCTGCCGACGTGCGCATGGCTTTTGGCCACGGCATTCGGCGCGTGTTTACCAAGAACGGAATGTCACCGGACGCCATGGCCGAGAGCCTGGCGCAGCACGGCTATCCCGTTACCGATGCGCACGGCAACTACGATCCGCACTTGCTCATGGAGCACGTGGAAGCTGCGCTTGGTGGCAAGAAGATATGGTCCAATCGTGCCTCGGATAACGTGTTTGCGCGCCTCCAGGCAGAACACGAGGCCGCTCAGCGCGAGATGGAGCAGCCACGCCGCGAGAGCGCACCCCCCGAATCCGAATTCACACACGGCAGCGGCTTTGATTACCATGAGCCGGCCTATGAAGCAACTTGGTCACCGTCCGAACGTGTGGCGCGTGATCTGGCAACGCGCGCGTCGCAGGTAGATCCAGATGCCACTGAGCAAGTGCTGGAGCAATGGGGTAAAGATGCGATAGGCAGCCGGGAAGCCGCCAACCAATTTGATGCGATTATTCATCGCGGGAGCACAGACCATGCAGAAACCGAAGCCGTTGATGAAGCGCGACAGGTACGTGAGACCGAAGGTGCGCGACCAGATTATCCAGCGGGTGCGCAGCGAACGCCAGAGCGGCTATCCGCCGAAACGCGGCAGCCCTCCCAGGCAGCCCTGATAGGAGGCGCCACTGATACACAGCAAGCTCTGCATCGTGAGGCGATCGCGCGTGATGCGGCGCGCAACCGCGGCCAGGAATCTGTAGAAACAGGACGCCCCGATGACCTATTCAGTCAAGCCCGGCATCAAGTAGATATTGAAGATAAGACGTTGTCACCAGCATCAACTGGTGCGCCACGCTACTCGCGCACAGAGGATACACGCGACCTCATACTGCAGCACAACTTATCAGAGGAGAAGCTGCTGCACGCTGACAGAATTGGTGGTTTGGCAGTTCCGTCGCTCGCCATCACAAAAGTAGACCATCCGACCCATGGCTATGGCGATATTTCGCTTCTCGGTGATCGAGAGATGGCTAACCCAGCGCACGGACTACATGTGTATGGCGGTGACATTTACTCGCCTCGATACCCCGATGTGGTCTACAAGATGACCGACCAATCGCGGACTCGCCTCAACGAGATACTCAGAAACGCAGATCCCGACGCCAAGGAATACTGGGGCAATGACGTGAGCGATCTCATGGCTGAGCCCGCTTTCAAAAAGCTCGCTGCTCAGGAGCTTGGGACAGACAAGATCACCTACCACAATATGAAAGCGCTGGCTGAAAAACTCTACCGGCAAAGCGGAGCGCAGGAGAAAATTTTTAAGGGATTTAGCGACCTGGGTAATCGGCGTTACGCTGATTACACACTGGACAACATCGTCAAGGAACTGAAACAGAACGTGCGCGGTGGGGAGGGTGGGAGTTACGGAGCTGGAGCTGTGCGCGCGGCTGCCACTGAGCAGTTCAGCAACCTCGGGCAAATCCGTGGCGCGCGCGACCGTTTGGTAGGTCAAAAGAAATTCGAGGCAGTCCGCGATGAGGCCAATCAAAAACTTCTGGACCTCGCGGAACGCCTATCCCATGTTGACTCGAATGCGTTTCTGCATGGAGACCGCGTGGCAGCCATGCTGCAGGACGTTCCCAAGATGGGCGCACGCCGCGCATTGCAGGAGAACGGTTTTGATGTGGCCCATGATGAGCCGGTGATCCCAGAAATCCACGCCTTTATGGATTACCTGCGGCAGTTGCCCACCGGCTATTTCGAGGGAAAATTCATGCGTGCCGTCGGGCTGCATGAATTTAAGCATGCTGTGATTCCCGATGACTTATCGCCGGAGGCCCGCGCAGTATTGGCCAAACATGGCTTGGCCACCACTGAGTACAAACGAGGATCGGAAGAGGCGCGCCAACAGGCTATTGAGAGCGCTGTACGCACCCACGGACTGCTGTTTTCCAAGCGAGAAACGATCCCGGCGCCCTCTGCGCCGATGTCCGATGAAGCCGTGCGTAGCGCCCTCACCAAGACTCCGCTGGGCCACGTGTTCTCTGCGCTTCAGCAATCCGGCATGTTGGAGATCAGCCATGAGCCTGACGCAGATTGGGTCGGTAAGTGGGATGGGGAACACGCAGTCCTGAACTCGGCGAAACTGAATGATTCCACGTCGCTGGCCGTCGCGGTACACGAGCTCGGCGGTCACGGCGCAGGCGCCCAGGGGAGCTTGCGCGACATGCTGGGCGACGAGCGCTTCGCACAAATTGCCCAGGATTTGCGCACGATTGGTAGTGGCCATGATAAGGCAGCTAACATAGTGCAGCGCGCTCTGCGTCGCGTGGAGGCTGCTCAGACGCCGCGAGGCGCACGCGACGACGAGCTCGTGGCCTACACGCTCGAAGAAGCCGTCAAGAGCGGCAATGCGTGGCGTATGGGAAGGCTACGCAACGTCATCGAACGCTTGATCCATGCTGCGAGTGCGTGGATAAAGAACAGCCGTTTTGGTGCATTGCTTCGGAACGCTGGCGTGGACCTGAAGCTGACACCCGATGATCTCGTGGCCATGGCGTACAGCCACATCCGCAGGATGGCTGCCGGGGTAGGGGAAGCGGGTGTGCGCGCCGATAATGGAGAGCCCGAGCCGAACTATTCAACGATGCAGCGCTCACCCGTCATTCATGGCGATAGTTTCCTCCATACCGCACTCGGCCTTTTGTCCATGCACGATGATGCATTCCGGTACGGCGCTTCTGATGCCAAGACCATTGAAGGGGTGTTGAAAGACATCAGCCCCTATGACTCCATTACTGCTGAAAGGTTCCATTCTCGGCTCGCCGATGGATCGGCCGACAAAGTTTGGGAAATCACGACACCCAATGGCCGCAAAGCATGGGTCATGCAAAAGCGTGGCGCCGTATGGTTGGATGTAGCTAGGCTGCATGAGGGTGATCAAGGTGCGCGTATTTACGCCGCCGTGGCTAATTACGCCCACAACGCTGGCAAGATGTTTGTGGGCGATCCAGAAGGCATCAGCGATGTTGCGCTACGGCGCCGCGCGGAGGCGATGTTGTCTTCTGCCCTGAAATTCAGCACCACCCGGCATCTCAATGCGCATCCCGATCAGATGCTGGGCGCCGATGGCACGCGCCCCATAGACTGGCGGTTTGGCAAAGACGCCCACAATATCCGGGAGCTCGTTGAAACCTCGGTAAAAAATACCCTCGATGAAGCCCCGGAATTGGCCGATGTGCGCTATAATTTCGACACGGATAACTTTGAGGGCCCGGATGGTCGGGTGTGGACCAGTGCAGACTTTGAAAGACTCGCCGAGCGCAACCGTGCCAAGTGGCTCTCCAACACAGACCAGCTCCCCTGGACAGGCCGCAGTGGACACCAGTGGACGCAGGCAGACTTTAGAGGAATGGATGCACAACCCGGTGGCGCTACCGGAGAATCAGGACGAGTGGCCGACCGCTCCATGGATGCGCCCGGGAACCCCGCTGCGCTCGCCGGCAGAGCTGGAGAGAGCGGAAGCGCACATGCGTTGGTTCCTGACGAAATACACGACGCTCTCCAGGGAGAACCTACAGCGGGTAGCAATTCTCTTAAAAGAGGGGTATTCCTCAAGTCCCTACTACACGAAGAGAGGCAGGGATCACCAGAAAGGCGAGCGCACATACTGGGAAGACTTGGCATCGAGCGGCCCACTGATGTTCTAAAAAAGCTGTTCTATTCCAAACCGACTCCAGAAGATAACGAAGAGCCGCGAGACTTTTCCGACCTGGAAGATGACCGCGCAGCGGCGCTTCACGCCACCCAGACGGCGCGCGAAACTGCCACGCAGTGGCTGCGTGAAACCAAGGATACTTGGAACAAGTCATTCCCGGATCGCGGCGAGCCGGTGGCTCGTGAAGTAGCGGATCGCCTCGCATCCTTCATATCTCGCCGCGAGCGCGCCGAAACTGTCTACTGGCACGACTCGCGTATCCGTGAAAAGACCTTCAACCAGTTGTCCAAGGGCAAGCGCCTGAATTTTCTGGACAAGCTCGAAAGTGGACACCCGTTCCTGGATCCTGCGTCTAAGGCGCTGGGTGACTTCTACCGGGAGACCGCCGACAAGCTCTACGCCACCGAGCAGCGTCTCGGGATTGCCTACGACTACCGCACGCGTTACTTCCCGCACATCTGGCGAGACCCGGAGGCTGTCGAGCAATATTTCGCTCAAAAGTACCCTGGCTGGGGCAAACCAGGCTTCTCGAAGTTCCGCTTGTTCGATACCATAAAGGAGGGCCGCGACGCTGGCTTCAAGCTGAAGTCAGACAACCCGGAAGTGCTGTTCCGCATGCGCTATACTGACCATCTGCGCAATGCCATGCAGCGCGCCGTAGTGCAGGATTTGCGCGACCTGAATCTGCTGCGACCCGCACCCGGGATTGATCCGGGTGCGCGTATCTCACCCGATATGTTCGGCAAGATCGAGAAAGGCATTCAGAAGGGTGAGGCGCTGATCCACACGCCGGATGGTGTCTTCATTACCAGTGCGAATGCTGCGCGCATTCTCAAGAACGGCTTATTCAGCCAGTCACTGTGGGCTGATCGTGGACTCGCCGGCATGACATTCCGCGGTTGGATGGAGCTGAAGTCCGCGATCGTGCCGCTGCAGCTCGGCATTTCGGCATATCACCTCAACCACGTATTCCTGGGCGTCCGCAACGCACAGGGAATGGCGAGCGCCCTCAAGACACTCCTCGAGGGTCCACCGACGGCCGACCGCCTCATGCACGCTGGTAAACAGTACGCGATGCACATGACAGGCGCCGGTGAGACCGCCTGGAACCGCGTGTGGAACGCAATGGGTGTATACAAGGGAACGGCCGAGCCCATTGACGCCTCGCAACGGCAGTCCGTCCAGTACATGCTGGAGGGCGGTTTTACGCCGGTCAATCCGTTGGAATACCGTACTAATGCGATGACCAACTTCAAGGATGCCGTGGATAAGCTGGGTGGGGAAGATGGCAAAGCTGGGGCCGCTGGCTTGCTGGCGCTTCATACCATTCCGACGATTCTGCGCAGCATCCAGTATCCCATCATGGACATAGCGGTGCCGTTCATGAAAACACAGGCGTACCTCGAAGCCGTCGGGAATAAGCTGCGTAGCACTCCCGATCTTGTCAATGACCAACGCGGGCGCATCCAGGCGTTCAACGATATCCGTCGCCAGATTGACGAGAGATTCGGAGAGATGGCCTACAACAAGATGTTCTGGAACCGTCACCTGCAGAACGTGATGCAGGCCAGCATGCTGAGTTTCACATGGAACTACGGCTTCGTGCGCCAGTTTGGCGGCGGCTTGTATGATCTCGGCAAGCTGGCCACGCAGGTCATGCACCCAACCCAAGCGCGCCAATTTGTTACTGAGCGCTCGCTCTACGCGCTTCACTATGTCGCGATCGCTGCGCTGGTGGGTGGCCTGATGACTGAGCTCATCGGTGGCCAGAAACCCAAGTCCATGGAAGACCTGATTTATCCCGTGGTCGGCCACCAGCCAGATGGCACTCCGGAGCGCGTCAATACGATGTTTTTCACCCGCGAGTTTGGCGCCATGTACTACCACTGGAATGATGCAGGCATGAAGGGTTTGTTGCAAATGGCGGTCTACAAGGGCGCACCGATGTTCTCGATGCTGCAGGAGCAATTGACCAACAAGGATTACTTCAACCGCGAGATCAGCGACCCCACGGCCGGAATCGGCACACAGACGCTGCAACACGGCCGCGCGTGGCTCAATGAGATGCTGCCGTTCTCGGTATCCGGCAATCTGGAGGAACACGAAACCGCGCCCAAGAACTGGGCTCTCTCGTTCAATGGCTTTAATCCAGCGCCTGGCTACGTGGATACCACACCGCTGACGGAGAAAATTTACGCCCTATACGGCGAATACCACGGCAGTGTCATTCCGTATGCCGAGGCCCAGCAGATTCAAGCCAGACGCCAGTTACGCGCGACCTTCGAGCACGTCGGTCAGGCTGCCTTCGGAGCGCAGTTGGCGCAGGACGCGAGCAAATATCAGTGGTCCAAGACTAGCATCCAGGACCTCATGAAAGGCATCTATGAACCCCCAGGCGCCAATGAGTTCCGGGAGCTGCCCCCCGTATGGCAGTTGAAGCTAGTCGAAGACATGACGGCCCAACAGCGCCAGCAGTATGCGCCCTACTTGAATAAGCAGACGTGGCGCCTGCTTTATCAGCGCAGTCAGCGCCCCGCTGCTTAGGTTAACAGAGCGGTGGTAGTGGGGTGGGCGCTGTAAACTGTGGCACATCCATAACGCGATAGGTGCCGTCAGGCGCTCGCACCATCTCCTGCTGAACCGGCTGCTGCGGCATCGTTATCGGAGCTGGCAACAGCGCACACGGGGCGATACCCACGGGTGTCGTAGTTAGCGGCTGTCCACCGCACACCACATCGTTGTCCGGCGCTCGGGTGCACACCTGATATGGTGAACGTGCTTGCAGCCCTTGCGCAAAGCCGAGCATCCCGTATGGCGACCCACAGCCTGCAAGAGCGCACAACAAAAGGATCGGGAGAATTTTCATGACTTGATTCCTCGGTAGAACTGTTACAGCTTAACCTCTCAGGGCTCGCCAGATTGCGGCCAACAACTTCAGCACCAGCGCCGGCGCGAGCCAGACCAGCACTGAGGCATACATTAAGAGCGTGGACCCCAGGACGAAAACGCCCCACCACAGGAAGGCGTGGGCAGCGGTGCTCATTTACTTCTCCTTTTGCCAGATTGCGTTTCCGCGCCGTGCACATCTGAAACGCTCATCGGCGCGGTCCTCGAAATAATGCAGCCAAGATAGCAGCCGCACCCGGATATGGTACAGGCGCTCCTGAAGCGCTGGACGAGATGAGCGATAGAGGTCGAACCACGCGAACAGCACTATAAGCGCACCACCAAGCAACACCACCACCAGCATCGGGAATGCGTACTCAGCAAACGTGGCCGCCACAGCCACCAGCACTCTTATGACTGCGCTCATGGCTGCACCTGAAGTCTGAGGGCATGCGGCCAGGAGAGCCCCGACTATAAGGATGGCTTTCATGAATTTCTCCCACACCCCAGTTTGGCATTTTTTGGGCACACCGGGCGCTGGATGGCCAGATAAATAAAGGGGTGTAAGTGCCCTTTCACGGCGGTAACAGGGGTTCGACTCCCCTTGGGGACGCCAGTTTTCATGGGACTACCTCAGCGTTATGTTGCAATCACGGGCATAGTATAGCACCAAATTGGCACAGTGGTCACACTCATAGTGCCAGGGCATCTACGGCGGTCCGGAGACGCTCTGGCGCGATATGGGCATAGCGCTCCGTGGTCGTGATGGAGGCATGCCCCATCAGCGCCTGGATGTCGCGTAATGGGGTTCCAGCTAGCACCAGATGCGCCGCAAAGGTATGACGCAGGCTGTGGAGGCTCCCACCGAGGCTGGCCGTCGTCGCATCCCTCTTGAACGCCATGGTCAGGGCCGCCCGGCTCTGTGGCGGCAATACGGTCTGGGAGCCCTGTAGCAGCACATAGGATTCGAGCGCTCCCGCTGACATGGGTATCTTGCGCCAATGGCCAGACTTGGTGCGTGCGCGCTCATCCGAGAGCACGTACACCGCTCCATGGCGCACGTCCTGGTGCCGCAGGTGGAGAGCCTCCCCGGCACGCAGCCCCGTGTTGGCTAGGAAGCGCCACCATGGAGCGCGGGGGCCACTCACAGAATAGAGCTTGACGAGTTCAGCTTTGCTGTACCAGACAGGATCACGACTGACGATCAGCGGCGGCTTTTTAACGGCTTTGACAGGATTGTTGGTCATCCATCCCCATTCCACCGCGCGGCTCAACGCACCCCCCAAGCAATTCAGTTCTTTCAGGACAGTGCCGCGGGCGCAGCCCCGCGCCTGGCGCGCCGCCAGATGGCGTGCAATATCCATGGTCTCTATGGAGTCGAGGGGCTGCTTCAGGAACGCCGCAAACCCTTTTTCAAGGATGGCGCGGGTGCGCGTAGCGCTGGATGGGTACATGGCCTCGTACCAAGGCAGATATTCAGCCACAAAGTCAGCGAACAGGCGCCCAGTCGTCAGGATGCGCTTACCGGTCCTGAGCTCAAGGCTTTTGGCTTGCCGGATGGTCTCGGCTTCTCGCGCCTCAATAATGCCAAGCGAGAGCCTGCGCCGTTCGCCATTCTGGCGCCAGTTGAGATAGGCGCGTTTCCCGCGCCAGTAAACTGTCGGCACGCCTCTCGCTCCATTGCCTCAGCTAGATCGGCCGTACGATATACCAGTTTCCCCATGAACATAAAGGGCGCCAACCCGTATGCGGCCTTGAGCTTGTGAAGCTGCCTGACCGATACACAGCAGTAAGCCGCCGCCTCCTCGCGCGTCAAGTAGTCCTTAGAGACGTGGACACGCATGGCTATACCTGCGGCTCAGTTGTTTCCGAAATGCGTTCCGAACGCATTACAGAGGCAATTTCGCCAATGTTTACGGGCGGCTGCCGCTTCATGTGTAGCGTTACGCTCCATCCAGTCTTGATCTGGCGCACTGAACACACCTCCGCTGCACCGTCATCAAATGCTACGCGCCGGCAGCGCGCCGAGCAGAAGCGTTGCCATTTGCGCGCCGCCACAAAACTCTTACCGCACTGACAGATCATGTGTCAGCGCTTGCTGCGGCTATCAATGCGTCGCAGGCCGCATGCAGCTCCCTCAGTATGCGCTGTAAGTGGGCCTCGGCGCAGGTTTGGGCTGCAAACCACACCCCCTCATCTGCGCCCTGCGCAGCTACTAATTTTTGGAGAGTCTGTAGCTCACTCATCGGAGCACTTTGCTCGCCTATGTCAATACCGAGCAGCGCGACAAGTCCCTGGTGTTCATTCAACAACGCCTCCAGTTGTATTCGGCACTTTGGTGTCATGGGTGCCTCATAGCCGCCCCTGTATACGGCTAATAATCGCTCAAGTTCGTCTGTTGCAATCATCTTGGCTACCTCTTCATGCAAAAGCCCTACATCGTCACCTCGCACAGCAATGGCGCATCGGCACGTATGCGGTGGTACGCCATGTCTACATACTCAGATTTGATCTCTATGAGGATTGCGTTGCGTTGTAGTCTGGCCGCGACAAGGCCGACGGTACCACTGCCGCCGAACGGATCCAGAACAGTGCCGCCAATAGGGCAGCCCGCGAGGATGCACGGCTCTACCAGCGCCGGCGGGAACGTAGCGAAATGCGCTCCTTTGAATGCATGAGTAGGAATTTCCCATACATCGCGTTTGTTTCGATACGGCACGCGAAGACAGCAATGCACAGACTCGTCGGGGAGTGTCTTGAGCATGTCGCGGCAGTCACCATGTATGATCCGGACCGTCATACGGCACATTCCTGATACAAAACCTCATGTCTGAAGTTCGCTTCCACGATAGCGCGCGCAACCGGTGGACATACGCTGTTGCCGCACATGCGCACCTGGGCTGTCTTCGTGAAGCCTTCAATCTTGTA
>JAKAVW010000343.1 GCA_021827445.1 Pseudomonadota bacterium | reverse complement strand
CACAAAGGCTCCCGCAACGCTATCTGCTGCGGATGATCCACGATCCGCATCGGGAAGTGCGTATCCGGGTAGCCGCGCGGCTGGATGACCGTAACCTGTCGGCCATGATGCACGATGCGGATTATTACGTGCGTCTGGAGGTGGCGCGCCGTCTGCCCAAAGGCCTGTTGCCGCTCATGATGCATGATTCCGATGTGGAGGTCCGGCGGGTTGTGGCCAAACGCATCGGCGTGGATGCTCTGGTCAAAATGCTGCAGGACGATGATCCCGGGGTCCGTCTGGATGCCGTTGAACGCGTACCGGTGTCGATCCTTTCCACACTGGTTGACGATGCGGATTGGCGTATCCGCTACGAGGTGGCGGCGCGCGGGAGCCGGGAAGCGGCAATCCGCCTGTTGGCGGATGAGGATTATGAGGTGCGTCGTTGCGCCGCGGAACGCTTGGGGAAAGGCGAACCGCTTTCCAGACAACGATTGCCAGGGGAGGGTGGAATATGGCCGGAATGAGCAGAGACAGCGCAACGGTGGAGTTGGGCGCAGAACCCGAGTTCAATTATGGAGATAAAGTCCGTTCCCGCAAGCATGTGAAAAATGACGGGACATTCACCGGCGCCGAAATTGGCGAGGTGATTGTTACAAAAGGCGATGTCGGTTTTATCATCAGTATCGGCACCTATTTGCAACAATTTTATATTTATGGCGTGGATTTTTATGAACGTGGTCATCTGGTCGGTATGAAGGGCCGTGAACTGGAGCTGATCGAATACAATCCCAGTCAGGAGGAGAAAATCTCATGATGGATCTGCGTCCTCCCCGATTTGATTGGGGCCTCAGGGTATTGGCTGGCGATGATATTTTTAATGACGGGACTTATCCGGGGGAGGCCGAAGGGGCCTTGCTGGTAGCCAAGGACAGTCCGGGAGAAATCGTGCGGGTAGGACATCATGAAGAGAGCAACACGCCCCTCTACCTCGTGGAGTTTGCCAACGGTATGGTGGTGGGTTGCCTGGAAGAGGAAATTCTACCCGTCGAAGGGCAGAAGCCATGAACATAACGCGCAGCATTTATCTCGATAATAATGCGACAACGGCCTTGGCACCGGCGGCACTGGACGCCATGTTGCCCTATTTATCCACGGAATATGCCAATCCGTCCAGCGCCTCCGAAGCGGGCGTAAGCATCAAGAAAGCGTTGGGTGAGGCGCGGGTCGCGGTGGCCAAATTGTTGTGCTCATCAGCCGCGGAGCTGATTTTTACCAGTGGCGCGACGGAGAGCAATCATACGGCGATCCTGGGCGCGCTCTCCCTGACTAAAGGCAAACGCCACCTCATCACCAGCCAGGTGGAGCATCCTTCGGTATTGCTCATGTGTCAGCATCTGGAACGCCTCGGGATAGAGGTGAGTTACCTGCCGGTGGATGAAGAGGGACGGCTGGACCTGGAAGACCTGCGCGCTGCCTTGCGTCCGGATACCGCCCTGGTTTCCCTCATGTGGGCAAACAATGAAACGGGTGTGCTCTTTCCTGTTGTTGAAGCGGCTGCCATTACGCATGACGCGGGGGCATTTTTTCATACGGATGCGACCCAGGCGCTCGGCAAACTGTCTGTGAATGCAGCCGCTTCCGGTGTGGATTTTTTGTCCTGCTCGGCACATAAGATTCATGGCCCCAAGGGGGTGGGGGCGCTCTTTGTCCGCAAAGGCATTGCCTTGCCACCACTATTTCATGGTCATCAGGAACGGGGACGACGGGGCGGTACTGAGAATGTTCCAGGTATTGTTGGCTTTGCGGCGGCTGCTCGCCTGCTCACCAATATCGAACACGAGGCGCGTTACTTGCGGGGCTTGCGCGATCATTTTGAACAAGGTCTGTTGGCCTTCATGCCCTGTGCGCGTATCCACGGACAGGAAGCCGAACGGTTACCCAATACCAGCAATGTCGGGTTTATCGCCCTCGACGGTGAAGAATTGCTCTATCGCCTGGAGCAGGAGGGCATTACTGCGGCGGCCGGTGCCGCCTGTACTGCTGGCGGGCAGGAACCTTCCCATGTGCTCACGGCTATGGGCTTTTCCAAAACGGCGGTGCTGTCCTCACTGCGTTTCTCCTTTGGACGCCTGAACCGGTCGGAGGATGTGGAGCGGCTGCTCCGCGTATTACCGGGCATCCTGCTGGGCATGATGGACATGCCGCCGATAACGGCCGGCACCCCGATTTCTTGTGCACACTAAAAGGAATACCCCATGAAGGTGATGATTCGTAAAAATGCCGCTGGTGAACTGACGGCGTATGTGCCCAAGAAGGATCTTGAAGAACCCATTACCGAGTGTCAGAAGCCGGAACTGTGGGGCGGGGTGGTGACGCTGGCTAATGGCTGGCGCCTGGAATTGCCGGAGATGCCCGGTGATACCCGCCTGCCTATCACCGTAGAAGCGCGTCGCTTGGAGGGCTGAGAGGATGGGACTGACTGACGAAGATCTCGCGGTGCTTTTTGATCTGGGCCAGAATGCCTACCGGTCTGGCGAAGGTGTCCTGCCCGTTCTGCGCATGCGGTTTCCCGGGCTGCCCGTTACCCAATGTCCCGCCGGTGACGTCAGCGACGAGCCTTTCCGTACCGGCGAATATTTTGACCTGCACCTGCTCGATACCCGCGGCCACTGCTGGAAGGTCACGTCAGATTCCCTAGCGGCAACGGGCCTGCTGCTCGCCATGCACCGGAGTACGACATGACTGCGCTCGAAATCCCCCTCTCGGACCCGGACATCAGCGCCGGCGAACTGGAGGCAGTAGAGGTCGTATTGCGTTCCACCCGTATCAGCGCCGGGGAACAAGTGGAGGCCTTCGAAGCGGCCTTCGCTGCCTATCACGGGCGGCGCTACGCCGTCGCCGTCGCCAGCCCGACTCTGGCCCTGATGCTCTGTCTGCGCGCCTACGAACTCAGGGTGGGCGATGAAGTCATCCTCTCGCCCTATAGCTGGTGGCAGATCGGGCATGCCCTAGCGTGGTACGGGGTTCAGCCGGTGTTCGCGGATATCGACTACTACTCCGGCACGATCTCCCCCAAAGGGACTGAGACCCTGATCACGGAGAAAACCCGGGCGATTCTCGCCGGCAACACCAAGGGGCATCCCGCCTTCTGGCAGGAGCTGCGCACGATGGCCAACGAAAACGGCCTGATTCTGCTGGAAGATTCGACGGAGGCCATCGGCTCCCGTTATCAGGACAAACTGGTCGGCAGCTTCGGGGACAGCGCTATTTTTGCCTTTGCCCAGCCTTCTGCCCTGGTCTGCGGTGAAGGTGCCATGATCGTCACGGACGATACCGAAACCGTCAGCCGTCTGCGCCAATACCGCGCGCGGGGCATCAGTGAGCGGGGCTCGGTGGTGGCGCCTACCCGTCCACCCCTGCAGGCAGAAATGAGCGATATTCAGGCCGCCATAGGGCTGGTCCAGCTCGCCCGTCTGGACGGCATTTTGCAACGCCGACAGCAGGTGGAAGCGCTTTACTTTGAGTACATGAAGTCCTTTGAAGGTATCAAGGATCCCTACCATGGGCCGGATGCCACCGCGGTGCACTGGTTTGTGTACGAAGTACACCTCGGTACCCGGTTCAGC
>JAKAVW010000342.1 GCA_021827445.1 Pseudomonadota bacterium | reverse complement strand
TGCGGCTGCGGCTGGGCCAGCCAGGTGCGCGCCTGTGGTTGGAGGGGATAGAGCAGGAGGCGTTTGGGCTGGCCGTGGTAGACGTAGCCACCACCGGGACGGCGGGCAAAGCCCTTGGTCCAGCCAACATCGATCCAATTCGCGGCCCGGTAACAGGCGCCGGTAAACCGGGGGGATTCCACGAAGGTTTCCGCCAGCACGATGGGGTGACCATAGACGGATTGCCAGTCGGCAGATAGCCGACGCAGGTTCAGGGAAAGAATGCGTGAAGCCAGATTGGGGAAAGATTCTCCCGGGAGAATCAGAAAACGGGCGTTATTGGCGATGAGGTGCAAACGCTGGCGGCGCAAGACCCAGGACCAGCCGATCCACTGCTCCCGTGCCTGACACTGGTAAGCGGCAGCCTGCCAGCCGAGGAGAGCGACCCAGCGGTCGTCCAGAGTGGCCACGTAGCGCAGGGTGCGCCCCGCCAACGTGCGGAAGCCGCGGTAATGATGCGCTTGCATCAGGGTATTCCAGCGTTCCCGCTCTGTGGGCAGGATGGGGCGCACCTGAATGCGGTGCAGGTTGGCTTGCTGGCTTAATGTGAGCGTTGGGGCTTCCATGCGGTAAAAGTTACCGCATCCGGCCCCGAAAGTCCATATAGGGCCTTTGTGTTACTCCATCAGCAACTTAGGCCGAAGGATGACAGAGCCCTGGTCGGTGTACCGAACGAGTCCATTGAACATCCTGGCTGAACGCGGCGCCGGCATATAACAGTACAATTCCGCCAACACCACTCATCACGATACGGCGATCTGATCGATGGTGGTAGAGAACAACCAGAAGGGCCGCCACGCCAGCGGTTACGAGGCCGACGCCATACTGGCCCAGTAACGGTGCCCAGCCGCCTAAAATGCTCCACGTCTGACTATAACCGGTAGCCAGCCAGGGAAACCCGGTAAAGAGGCGCGCGCGCAGCCATTCTGAGAGTACCCAGAGGAAAGGTAATACCATCAGCCGGGTTTGTGGCCACCAGCGAGCGGCGAGCCATAAGGTCAAGGCAGGATATAAAGCACAATAGAACGCTAGCAAAGCCACCGCTCCACAGGCCAGCAACCAATCCATATGGGCAAAATTGTGCAAGGGAATCGCCAGCCAGTAGATACCGGAAGCAAAGGCGCCAAAACCAAAGGCAGCACCAGACCAGGCGGCCATGCGCGGTGACACCGACTCAGTCAGCCCAAATAAGAATGCCAGTAAGACTATCGCCAGATAGGATTGATCAAAAGGTGCAAAAGCCAGCGGCCAGCATGCGCCCAGCAGCAGGATTGAGATCGGACGAATTTGGGAGGATGGCATACCCATTCAGGCGATCGACGCCATGATCTTCTGGAGGCCATGAGGTCCCAGCCCATGCTGCATTTTCCACTGATCCTGTTTGTCAAAATATAACAGGGTTGGTGTTGCCTCCTCACCGGTGCGAATGAGTAATTGTGTATTACGGATCACCGCCTGACGAATAGGCGCGGGAGGACTGACTGCAGGGTGAATGCCACCTTCTTCCTGCGCCACGTTGAAGTGGAATTCATTAAATGCCAGCGCGAGCGCTGGATGTTTTGCCATGAGCACAGCAGCTGCTTTGGCAGGACTCGTGGGCTTGAGAAAGCCCACGAGTACAACGCGCAAATGCAACTTCCCGGCATGGACAAGCGGTAACGCATGTTCATAGAGTTTGTGGCAGTAAATGCAGTTGGGGTCCATGAATACGGTCAACTCCGGTCCTTTATGCCCGACAAGGAAAGTATCTTCGTGTTTCACATCGGCTGCAATGGCGGCCGGAATCATGGGTTTGGGGACAAGTCCCATGCGCATGGCCATTTCCTGCGAAAGGTTCTGTCCTTTTGCATTCACCAGTGCGCCTGGGATGACAGCATCGTCCTTGCCCACGATCCAGACGATTCCTTTGCGGCCTTCGACAGAGATCAATGCGGCGGTCAATCCATCGGGACCGGATTGGGTATGGACAATGGTCACCATGCTGGGAAGACGTAGTGCCTTCTGTAAAAAAGCTGCGGATACGGAGGTTGCGGCGTTGGAAACCATGGGAAGGGTAAGAACTACCAAAGTGACAAGGTTACGCAGAAAATATAGTCTGGACATCATCATTCCTCCTTTTGAAGCGGCTGCGCAATCACAACCGGTCAGCAAATTAAAAAACGTTTCTGCTCCCGCGACGTATTTCATCCCTTCAGGAAAGAATCTACGAGGAGTAGATTTGTATCGATCGGTAGCACGCTAAATTCATCGGTGGCCCTTAACTACGAGTCCAGAGAAGTGGCGGGATCGGTACCCATTTAGATTCAACCGAGTCGGCAAGCATCTCCATGAGCGATTCGCTTGGCGTTTTGATAAAGGGCGATCAACAACAACGCAATAGCCGTCAGAAAAAAGTAGGTTTCGTGGGTTGCGATAAAGCCCTGAATCACTCCTGGAGGCAGATCGGAAACAAAGGGGAATACTGTGGCCAGGACGCCAAACAAGATGGGAATAATCGGTGTACAACATAACAATGGTGCAAGCAGGCCAATAACGACGCCGCTCGTCGTCGTACCGCTGCGCGCCTTAAAACCCTGAGCCAACAGATAGATAGAAAAAGGGACGATGAGCGTCAGCAGCGTGGCCATGACGAAGGCCACACCAATAAGCTCCAGGGTCAAGTAGCGAAGGCCAACCAAGCCGATAACCCCGCCGGTAAACATCGCAGGTAGGGTTATCAGATAAAGCAGTAGCGCGACAGGAAATGTAATGCATGAAATAACGCGATATCTAGTATGCGCGTAAACTGTTTGTATAACGTTCTTGATAGAGTCCATCACCTTTCACCCCAATCTATTAACAGCCGTTAGGCCATTATTGCCCAGTTCTAGCGAAATGTAGAATCGTTTGCATACTAGAATCAGGAGAACTGCTGATTACCTTGACCATTCCCTTGGCGTTGATCAGGTAATAAATATCCGGGTACTCTTTAGAATTATAAATATTTCTAAGGTCTTTGGTTGCTGTTCCAAGTAGCACGCCTTGTGCATCTTCGAGCGAAGGTGCGAATCTACTCGTAAATTCTTTTACGGAGGGGCCGCTATACCCATCATTTCTATAATTATCCAACGCAATCAGCGTGACCCCATCACGCGCCAATTCCGATCTTTTCTTTTGTAAAGCATGAAGCCCTTCTGCACAGCTTGAGCACCATGTCGAGTATAGCCAAAGCATGATCTTGTGCCCCCGATATTGGCTGAGATAATCCTGTTTTCCATTGACTAAAAAGCTCGCATCAGGCGCTGGCACAGGATGAAACACCTGTTTCCTCCCGATTGCGGCAGACGGCAACGGAGCGGATTCGGGATTGATATTTTTCCAAACCACCCATGCTGTTACAGTAATCACAATGATCACCGCCAGACCGGCCAATATCGATTTAATACGCATATATTCTGGTTCCTTTGCTACTTTGATTGATTCAAGGATATGGCAGCCTGCGGGTCAAAATATGGGCGTTCATTATATTATCCAAATAAATAGCCATATTATGGGCAGCCCCTGGTATCCTGGTTCTACCTCAACTGCGGCAACAAGGTGACAAGCTGTTTTTT
>JAKAVW010000341.1 GCA_021827445.1 Pseudomonadota bacterium | reverse complement strand
GTGGCTGCTGGGTGGCCGGGTGTCTCTCGCCGCCGGGCGCACCCAGTGGCGAGAGCCACCACAGACGGCCACGCGCGAGGCCATTGCCCCTTCTCTGGAGAGTTCCCCATGAGCAAAGATGTTGGCCTGGTGATCATCGGCACCGAGATACTCTCCGGTAAACGGGAAGACCGCCATTTTCTCCGCAGCCGCCAGCAACTGGCGCGACGCGGTTATAGCGTCGCCTGGTGCCTGATCGTGCCCGATACCCGGGATATTCTGCTGACCCAGTTGCGCTGGGCCATGGCGCAATCTGTGCCGTTTTTCTCCTTTGGCGGTTTAGGCGCAACGCCCGACGACCTGACCCGCGATTGCGCCGCAGCGGCTGCCGGCGTTACCTTGTCCCGACACACTGAGGCAGAGGCATTGATTCGCCAACAGTTCGGTGACGAGGCGGAACCGGTGCGGGTACGGATGGCAAATCTGCCCACCGGGGCAAGACTGATCCCTAACCCGGTCAATAATGTGCCGGGATTTTCCGTAGGTAATGGATACTTCTTCCCGGGATTTCCACAAATGGCGGAGCCCATGAGTGACTGGGTGCTGGAGCAGTGTTTTCCTCCCTTGGTGGCTGACATAGAGGCACGGGTTCTTTTGCCCAGTGCGCGGGAGGGCAACCTCGTCCCTCTCATGGAAAGCTTTTGTGCTGCCCATCCAGATATACGCTTCTCCAGCCTGCCCAGCTTCACTGCGACTGGGCCGCAAATCGAGTTGGGTGTGGCGGGGCAAGAGGCGCACGTTCAGGTCGCCATTCGCGACCTGAAGGCCCGCCTGAACCTGATGGGGCTCGAAGTTCAGGATCTGTGATCCTTCCCGAATCTTGATCAGGCAAGTTTGCCCAGCAAGTCACCGCAAGCCGGGAATGTCTGCTGTCATAACGAACTAGACTTGCTTATACGGAGGTGTGTAATGGCCATCCAACACGTTGACTTGTTGACCATCGGCGCTGGAGGGGGTGCTTATCCCGCCGCTTTTCGACTGGCTAAAGCGGGACGTTCTGTAGTCATGGTGGACCCTAAAGGGGTGATGAGCGGAAACTGCCTTTATGAGGGTTGCGTACCCTCTAAAGCCATTCGGGAAACTGCCGAAATATACCAGTCCCAACAGCGCTTTGCCGGGCATGGTCTGCCAGGCACCATCAATATCGATTTCACGAAAATCACGATACACAAAGATGCTATCCAGGCACGCCGCTATGAACAACACGCCGCCGAACTGGCCGCCTCACAAAATATCAAACTTATTCAGGGAACTGCGCGACTTCTCAGTCCCCACGAGGTGGCTGTCAGCACGACAGGCGGCGAGCAACGGTTCCATTGTGCACAGATTATTATTGCCAGCGGCTCTGATGTATTCATTCCCCCGATTCCCGGGGCCGAACTCTGCCTTACCAGCCATGATCTGTATAAACCTGACCCCGCCCTCAAAACCCTCCCGGAACGGATGATTGTCATCGGTGGCGGTTATATCGGTCTGGAAACCGCCACCTTCTTCGCTGCCTTTGGTACCAGGGTCACCCTACTCCAGAAAGGTGAACAACTCCTCAACGGCTTGGATCAGGGTATGGTGGCACTGCTAACGCCGTTGCTGGATCCGGCTATTTGCATCCGCACCGGTGTAGACGTGACCGCAGTGACAGCAACCCCCGAAGGCGGACGGCGCGTACATTACACCCACGCGGAAGACGCCGACACGCTGGATGGCGACGTTGTTCTGATGGCCGTGGGCAGACGCCCCATTATTCCCGTAGGTACCACAGAGATTGGCATTGCAGTGACGAAAAAAGGTATAGATGTGGGGCCGAGTTTACAAACGATGCATCCGCATATTTATGCCTGTGGTGATGTGAATGGCCGCGTGCCGTTATTCCACGCCGCCGTGCGGCAGTCGATGGTGGCGGCACACAATATTCTCGGCGGCAATATTCCCCTCGATTATGCTGATTTCAGTCACGTCCCTACCACCATCTTTACCCTGCCTGCCGCCGCCTACGTAGGTCTTACCCCGGCCCTGGCAGAAGCGCAGGGTATAAAGCTCCTGACCGGTCGTTACGACTTCGCCGAAGACTCCCGGGCGCAGATCCTGGAACGCATGGAAGGTGAAATTCAACTGTTCTTCGCCGCAGACAGCCTGCGTTTACTGGGCGGTTGGGTGGTCGGCATTGATGCTGGCCAGCTTATCGGCCAGATTGGCACCGCCGCTGCCCATGGCCTTACCGCCTACGATCTGGCCCGTTTTGCGGATCAGCACCCCATGAGCGCCGAAGGCATCAGCAAGGCGGCACGCAGCCTGTTTTAGGCGCTGTATGAGCCGTCATAAAAGGATACATCATGACCAAACATAAAGAACAGAAGATGTTAGAAAAACAACATTACAAAGCCGAGTTACACCAGCTCCAGATTGAACTGGTCAAATTACAACGCCACATTATCCGCAAGAATGATAAAATCCTGGTCATTCTGGAAGGACGTGATGCTGCAGGTAAGGACGGCAGCATCAAACGTATCACCCAGCACCTCAGCCCCCGCGAAACTCGGGTCGTGGCTTTAGGCAAGCCCTCGGATCGCGAAGAAAGCCAGTGGTATTTCCAGCGCTATGTCCATTATCTGCCCGCCGCCGCAGAAATCGTTTTCTTTAACCGGAGTTGGTACAACCGTGCCGGCGTGGAAAAAGTGATGGGGTTTTGCACCGATGCGCAATATGAAGAATTCTTTACTGAGGTAACAGATTTTGAGAGCATGTTGGTGCGCTCTGGTATCCATTTCATTAAGATGTATCTCGACATCTCCAAAAGCGAGCAAAAAAATCGCCTGGAGGCGCGCAAAGATGATCCCCTTAAACAATGGAAAACCAGCCCTATTGATGAGCAGGCCATAACCCATTGGAAGGATTACAGCACTGCACGCAATGCTATGTTTGCACGTACCCACACCAGTTTTACACCGTGGACCATTGTCGATGCAAACGACAAAAAAGTGGCACGCATTCAATTGATCAAAGGGCTGTTAAGTCGCCTGGATTACGCCAATAAAGATACCAACCTGACCTTACCCGACCAGACCATTATCTTCGACTATGATCCGCTGTATCTGGAAAATAACATGATCAAAGCATAACCACGGGACCCTGGCGCCGCCCGACTACACGGCGACGCCACCAGTTGCTGCTTATCAGTCTTTCTTGCCGCGTCGGCTTCGTCGGCTCTTTGTGGCGCCACCGCCCTGCCCCTCTGGCATTACCCGCTCGAAATCCATCTTCCGCTCGTCCAAATTGACGTTCATCACCCTGATTTCGATTTCATCGCCGAGCTGAAAGGTCTCCTTGCTGCGATCACCGATAATCCGGTAGTGCTGTGCATCAAAGTGAAAATAGTCTTCACCGAGGGTGCTGATATGGATCAGACCCTCCACATAAATTTCCCGCAGTGCCACAAAGAGACCAAAGCCGGTAACGCCGGTAATGATGCCCGTATAGGTCTCCCCGACTTTATCCATCATAAATTCGCACTTGAGCCAATTTACCGCTTCACGACTGGCTTCATCGGCGCGACGCTCGGTCATGGAACAGTGCTGGCCCAGTTCCTGCAGTGCCTTTTTGGGGAAC
>JAKAVW010000340.1 GCA_021827445.1 Pseudomonadota bacterium | reverse complement strand
AGGAAGTGATCGAGCGTTGCATTGCTCTGGGCGGGGACTCCCCTATTTTGTCTATCCATGACGTCGGGGCGGGCGGGCTTTCCAACGCCATTCCCGAGTTGCTGCACGATGGGGGTCGTGGCGGCCGTTTGCAGTTGCGGGCGGTGCCCAACGAAGAACAGGCCATGTCGCCCATGCAGATCTGGAGTAATGAGGCGCAGGAGCGTTATGTGCTGGCCGTGGCCGCGGCGGACCTGGCGCGCTTCACGGAAATCTGTACCCGCGAGCGCTGTCCCTGGGCCGTCCTGGGCGAAGCCACGGCGGCTGACGCCCTGATTGTGGAGGATTCCCTGCTTCGCGAGCGGCCGGTGGATATGGCCCTCAGCGCCTTGCTGGGCTGCCCGCCGCGCATGGAACGGGACAGCCGCCACGTGCGGTCCGAAGTGCGGCCTCTGGACCTGTCCGGCGCCGACCTGCGCGCTGCCGCCTATGCCGTCCTGCGCCATCCTTCGGTGGCCAGCAAGGAATTCCTGATCACTATCGGTGACCGCAGTGTCGGCGGCCTGATTCACCGCGACCAGATGGTAGGGCCATGGCAGGTGCCGGTGGCCGATTGCGGCGTCACCGCCGCGGACTTCTGGAACCATCACGGCGAGGCCATGGCCATCGGCGAGCGCGCCCCGGTGGCGGTGCTGAATCCCGCAGCCAGCGCCCGGCTGGCCATTGCCGAGGCCCTCACCAATCTTTTTGCCGCGGATGTGGCCGCGCTGGGCGATATCAAGCTCTCGGCCAACTGGATGGCGGCGGCAGATCATCCCGGCGAGGATGCGGCGCTCTATGACGCGGTACGTGCCGCGGCACTGGAACTCTGTCCGGCGCTGGATCTGGCCATCCCGGTGGGCAAAGATTCCCTGTCCATGCGCACCATCTGGCGGGAGGAGGGCGTGGAAAAGGCCGTCGTGTCACCCCTGTCGGTAATCATCTCGGCCTTTGCGCCCGTGGCGGATGTGCGGAAGAGCTGGACCCCTCAGTGGTCTGCGCAACCTGATACGGATCTCTGGCTGGTGGACTTGGGGCGTGGCCGTCTGGGTGCTTCCATTCTGGCCCAGACTTTGGGGCAGATGGGCGACAGCGCGCCGGATCTGGAGGCCTCGGAGTTGCTCCGCGGCCTGTTCACCGCATTGCAGACTTTGCGCAGGCAGGCGCTGGTGCTGGCCTATCATGACCGCTCCGATGGCGGCCTCTGGGCAACCCTCTGCGAAATGTCTTTCGCCAGCCGTTGCGGGGCGGACATTCAACTGCCTGCGGGGGCGGATCGCTGGTCCTTCCTGTTCGCCGAGGAGCCAGGAGTGGTTATTCAGACCCCGACCGCCCAGCGCGCGCAAATAATGCAGATTTTTGCCGATGCCGGCCTCGCTGAACGGACCCGGATCATTGGTCAGGTACAGGCTGGCCACTGGCGCTTGCAATTACGCCAGGACGGCCAATCCGTCCTCAACGAAGCGGTCGCCGATCTGCTGCGCACCTGGGCGGAAACCAGTCACCGGATGCAGGCCCTGCGTGACGATCCGCAGTGCGCCGAAGAGGCTTTTGCCGCGGTCGCCAGCGCGGACGCGCCGCTGTTCTCCCGGCTGCCTTTCACCCCGCAGATGCCGATGATTCAGACCGGGGCCAGGCCCCGCGCCGCGATCCTCCGCGAGCAGGGCGTCAACGGCCAGATCGAGATGGCGGCGGCTTTTCATCGCGCCGGCTTTACCGCCGTGGACGTGCACATGAGCGACCTGATGGCCGGTCGCCATCACTTGGCGGATTTCCAGGTGATGGCCGCCTGCGGCGGCTTCTCCTACGGCGATGTGCTGGGCGCGGGTGCGGGCTGGGCCAAATCAATCCTGTTCCACGACCGTCTGCGGGATGAGTTTGCGGCTTTTTTTGCCGATGCTTCGCGCCTGGCCCTGGGGGTTTGCAATGGCTGTCAGATGCTGGCGGAACTGCGTGATATTATCCCCGGCGCGGCGCATTGGCCGCATTTTGCGCGCAATCGCTCGGAGCAGTTCGAAGCGCGGCTGGCCATGGTCGAGGTCGTGGATTCGCCGTCGCTGTTGTTCGCGGGTATGGCGGGCACTTACGCGCCCATCGTTATCGCCCACGGCGAAGGGCGGGCGCACTTCGCCGGGGATCAGTCGGTCGTAGCGCCCGTTACCATGCGCTTTGTGGATGCCCAGGGACAGCCTGCAGTGCAGTATCCAGCCAATCCCAACGGCTCCCCGCAAGGCGTTACCGGCCTCTGCAATGAGGACGGCCGGATCTCCATCCTCATGCCGCACCCGGAACGGGTGGTGCGCAGCCTGCAGATGAGCTGGCGGCCGCAGGCGTGGGGCGAGGCCACGCCATGGCTGCAGGTGTTTGTGAACGCGCGGCAGGCCTTGGGGTAAATTTACCCGGTCATCCCCAAGACATCACCGTTGATACGGGGGTGGCCGTAGTGGGTATTTGCCTTTCGTGTTTTTTGCGGCGGCCGGGATGGTATCGCCATGCTCGCTGTAGCTGTCCTTTACAACTTCGTGCGCATCGCTGATCTCCTTGGCCAATTCATCGGCCAAGTCCGTCGGGACACCGCGCTTTACCGGGAGCCACTGCCGCCACCATTAAGGCCCGGGCGGGAGGGTCCCCGGAAATATGGGAACACGCAGGTGAATGCCAGGGACGAGGTGGCGTGGCGGCGTGAGCAGGGGCTGTCGGCCCAGCGCGCGAGCCATTACGACGCGATCCATATGCCCAATAACACCGGCATCGCCATCATTATCGGGGGCTTGACCTTTGTCTTGGGATTCGCCCTGACCTGGCGCATCTGGTGGCTCTCCCTGGTCAGTCTCCTGGCCATCATCGTCATGATGATCTACCGCTCGGCGAAGGGGGATCCCGGCCATGTCATCCCGGCGGAAGAAATGGAGCGTATGGATCGTGAGGCGGAACGCGCCATGTCGCGCGCCGATCTGCCCCGGCATTCCGGTGGCGTGCTTGGCGGCGCCATCGCTTACGATTCCGGGGCGGCTGGCGAAGGTTCCGCGAACCTGCGGGATGCTCCCAATCATCGTCCCTGAAGCGCATGGTGCAGGTGAGGTCGTGATATGACTCACGGCCTCACCTGACCGACAAACAGATAAGGAGTTTTAATGAGTTCTGCAGCAGAGAAAGTGGATCCGGAAAAGGTGGTGCTGTGGGCCGGTGAACATGAAGGACATGACGTGATTTCCACGCGCACCTTCGGATTCTGGTTGTATATATTGAGCGACGGCATGCTTTTCGCCACGCTGTTTGCGGCCTACGGTGTGCTCAGTTACGCGCACAGCTATTACACAGGGCCGACGCCCGCGCAATTTGTCGCGCCCTGGTACACCTTCATTCAGACCATGGCGCTGTTTCTCAGCGTGCTCGCCTATGGATTTTCGATGACCGCACTGAAGCATGGCAACCGGGCTGGCGTGATCAACGGGTTGCTTGCGGCTAGCGTGTTGGGGGTGGTTTTTCTCGGGCTGGATATCCACGATGTTCTGCGGATGTTCAGTATGCACATCACCCCGCAGACCAGTGGGGGCCTCTCGGCATTCTACATGCTGACCCAGGTACACGCCGCGCATATCTTCTTCGGTTTAGTCTGGATGC
>JAKAVW010000339.1 GCA_021827445.1 Pseudomonadota bacterium | reverse complement strand
AGGGGTCATAGGCCAACTCCTGGGGCACGACCCCCAGCAACTGACGGCTCCGGCGAAAATCCCGCTCCACATCAAAGCCGAAGATTTCTGCCACCCCGCTCGAACGGCGCACAGTCCCGGCCAGGATATTGATCAGCGAAGATTTCCCCGCACCATTGGGACCCAGCAAACCAAAAAATTCTCCGGCGTGCACATCCAGATCCACGCCCGCCAAGGCCAGATGGCCGCTGCCATAGGCTTTGCGCAACCCGGCAATGTGAATAGCCAGGGAATCAGTCATGGCACAGCGGCAAAATATCCTGCAGACGATACAAACTCGCCAAGTCTTGTAGTTTGGAAGACGCCCCGTGAATACGCAGCGCAATTCCGCGCTCTGTAGTCTGCTGGGTCCATTCCATCAGCACAGCGAGTGTGGCACTGTCTGCAGCCTCCAACTCTGCGACGGAAATCTCCGTGCAGTCCTGGCCGTCTTTCGCCCATGCAAAGGAGCGAAGGGCCTTATCCAGTTGTGCCACTCGCCAGTCCCCCTGGAGGAACAGCCTGGGAGCGCCGTCAACCATCCGTCGCTCCCAGGAGGTCACTGTACTCAAGCGGCCGCCGCCATTTTGCCTGGTGCGCCACTCCCGCCATCCTTGGCCCTCATATCCTGCAGCAACGCCGGGATACCGCGACTTGCGGCAATCTGCCCGAAGCTCTGACGATAGTTCAGCACCATACTGACCCCATCAATATAGGTGTTGTAGATCCGCCAGGCGTTGTTGGTATACAGCAGAGCATAAATCACCGGAACATCCGGACCACCACCGTTCTGACGAATAATCATATTCACTTGCGCCACCGGCGGATTCTGGGAGATCTGCTGGCTGCCAGTGATTTTTACCGTCTGCCCGTGATAATGATTGAGTGAATTACTGTAGGTACGCACCAGCAACGCCTTGAACAGCACCACAAATTCCCGCTGCTGGACCGGACTCATCTGCCGCCAGTACCGCGCCATCACATATTGCGACATAGTGGTGAAATCCATGTGCGGCAAGACGATATCCGCCACATCCTTCTTTACGGTCGGCGTGAGGGGCTTACCTTCATTAGCGCGCAATACCTTGAGTACGCTATTGGTAAGCTGCTCAACAACGGCTACCGCCCCCTGCGTGTCTTCTGCCGCAACAGGTAACGTCCAGGCCAGCAAAAAAAATGCCAGCGAAATCAAAGAAATTTGACGCATACAGAATCCTCCCTATTTGCTGCCCGAGGCCTTGTTAAAGACCATCTGGCCGATAAGCTGATCAAGATTGACAGCACTTTGCGTCATGGTAATGGTACCACCCGGCTTTAGATTCTGTGGCATTCCACCCGGCTGAATAGCCACATACTGCTCTCCCAGAAGTCCTGCAGTGTAGATGGACGCCCCCGTATCCATCGGCAACTTTACCTTCGGTTCGATGCGCATGGTCACATTCGCCATGAAGGTCTTGGGGTTCATGCCGATGTGGGTCACCTCACCAATCGTGACACCGCCCAGCCTGACCGGGCTGCGCACCTTCAAGCTGCCCACATTGGAGAAATCCGCATGCAGGACATAACCGTCATTGTAGGCGAAGCCGGAGAGGTTCCCGACGCGCAGTGCCAGCACCACCAAAGCAGCGATGCCGAGGAGCACAAAGATGCCCACCCACCAGTCTATCGCCCGTTTTTCCATGCGCCGTCTACCCCTTAGGTGAATAACAAAGCCGTGAGAATGAAATCGAGACCCAGCACCGCCAGCGACGCCGTCACCACGCTACGGGTCGTGGCGTTACCCACGCCTTCCGCGGTCGGCTGCGCCGCGTAACCCTGCCAAGCGGCGATCCAGGTCACCACCAGCCCAAAGCAAAGGGCCTTAAACAGACCAGTCAGGATATCGCCTGAAAACGTCACATTGGACTGCATCTGCGCCCAAAAAGTGCCACCATCCACACCCAGCACCGGCACCGAAATAAGATACCCGCCGAAAATACCGACCAGATCAAAAATAGCGCAGAGTATAGGCACGACGACGATCCCCGCCCAGAGGCGGGGCGCCACGACCCAGGCAAACGGGTTGACCGCCATCATTTCCATGGCGCTTAACTGCTCCGTCGCCTTCATTGAACTGATTTCAGCGGTCAGCGCCGACCCCGCCCGCCCGGCGAAGAGCAACGCCGTCAGCACCGGCCCCAGTTCGCGCAGGAGCGACAGGGCAACCAGGGTACCCAATGCCGAAGTCGCGCCAAAGCGCACCAGCGCGTAATAGCCCTGAAAACCCAGCACCATGCCGGTGAAAAAAGCCGCGACAATCATCAGCAGCAGTGACCGCACCCCAAAGCCATACACCTGCTTGAGTAGTTGTTGAATGCTGAAATGGCGGTTGATCACCGCCACCAAACTCCGTAGCAGAAAACTGGCCGCGGCCCCTAGGTTGGGGATCGTCAGCAATACCTGCCGCCCCAGGTTCGGCACAAAGTCCAGATAGGCCATAATCTAAATCACCTCGCCGGCCGCCGCTGAACCCGTTAAAGCCGTCGCATAATCGTCTTTTGCGGGATAATGAAAGGGCACCGGCCCATCAGGCTGCCCGCCGAGAAATTGCCGGGCCAGTTCTGAATCACTGGCCCGCAAGGCTGCTGGCGAACCTTCCGCAATAATTTTGCCGCCCGCGAGGATATAACCATAATCCGCGATAGAAAAAGTCTCCTGCACATCGTGACTGACGAGAATACTGGTCGCACCCAGGGCATCATTGAGGCGGCGGATCAGAGTCGCGATAATCCCCACACTGATGGGGTCCAAGCCGGTAAAGGGTTCATCGTAAAAAATCAGCATCGGATCCATGACCACCGCACGGGCCAGCGCCACCCGCCGACCCATGCCGCCGGAGAGCTCGGCGGGCATCAATCCAGCCGCACCCCGCAATCCCACCGCCTCCAGCTTCATCAACACCAGTTTACGCAAGATACTCTCGTTCAGCCGGAAATGGCGGCGCAACGGAAAAGCAACATTCTCAAAGGCGCTAAAATCGGTAAACAAGGCGCTGTGCTGAAAAAGCATGCCCATACGACGCCGTAATCGGTACACCCCCTCAAAATCCAGCGCCTGCAGATCCTGCCCCGCCACCCGTATGCACCCGGACTGGGGCGCCAGGGTGCCGGCCATCAGATTCAGCATGGTCGTCTTGCCGCCACCGCTCGCACCCATGAGGGAGACGATAGCCCCTTGGGGAATACGCATATCCACCCCCGCCAGAACCATGTGCGGTCCCCGGGAAAAGTGCACGTTTTCCAGTTCGACAAGGGCCTCAGCGGCCATGGGTACTCTCTGCTTTTGCAATCATGGCGCACAGTATAAACCGAACGGTCAGCATGGGGCCAGAACGCAACACAAGAAGCGATGGGAAACCGTACCTCGGCACCCGCAAAAAACCCTTGCATCCAAAGCATACAAGTGTATAGTTCGTCGTCTGTTTCCACGGCACCGAAAGCAGTTACTAAGGGGGTCAGTCCTTAAGAGACTTGGAGCAAGGCATCGTTCCAGCAAGGTAGGGCATAAAACCAAGTACTGTCTGGGGGTGCACGGGAGCTACTTCTTAACCTTTTTAACTTTGGTAAGGGGGGCACCTATGCGCTCATTGGGACATCAAATCGTTGCA